>JANMOL010000226.1:0-1995 GCA_031369245.1 Hyphomicrobium sp.
CCGGCGGCCGCCGGGTGGTCTACGTTTGAGACAGCTGAATTGACGAAGTCCGACCGGCCCGAGCTGACGGCTGCCAAGATCATCATATCTGGCGGACGCGGCATGGGTAACGGCGAGAATTTCAGCAAGTACATCGAGCCGATCGCCGATCGCCTCGGAGCCGCCATGGGGGCCTCGCGAGCCGCAGTCGATGCCGGGTTCGTGCCGAACGATCTGCAAGTCGGACAGACCGGCAAGGTCGTTGCGCCGGAACTTTATTTGGCCGTCGGCATCTCCGGCGCGATCCAGCATTTGGCTGGCATGAAAGACTCCAAGGTCATCGTTGCCATCAACAAGGATGGCGAAGCGCCGATTTTCCAAGTTGCAGACTACGGTCTCGTCGCCGATCTGTTCCAGGCCTTGCCCGAGCTTGAAGCCGAACTCAAAAAATCCGGCCACTGATTTCGACCGGGCGCGGACGTTGCATAAAAACGCATTGAGGATTGCGCCGTATGGCTCAGGCACAAAAGCTCAGCGAAAAGGCCAAGACCGTCCTCAAACCGGCCCGGACGATCACCAAGGTCGGGATCATCGGTGCTGGCCAGATGGGCAGCGGTATCGCGCATGTCACTGCGCTGGCTGGATACCACGTCGCGCTGAATGACTTGAAACGTGAGGCGTACGACAAAGGCCTCGATGCGATCACCAAAAATATGGACCGTCAGGTTGCCAAGGATGTCATCAAGGAAGCCGATAAAGACCAAGCATTGAAGCGGATTACGTTCGCATCCAACTATGATGACTTCGGTGATTGTGATCTCGTGATCGAGGCGGCGACCGAAGACGAAGAGCTGAAACATAAAATCTTTGCGGCGCTATGTCCGCATCTCAAGCCGACCGCGCTGCTGGCGTCCAACACCTCATCGATCTCGATTACGCGCCTGGCTGCGACGACCGACCGGCCCGAAGATTTCATCGGCATGCACTTCATGAACCCGGCCCCGCTGATGGAGCTGGTCGAGCTGATCCGCGGCATTGCAACCGAGGACGAGACGTTCTCGACGGCCAAAACATTTGTCGAGAGCCTCGGCAAAACCACGGCCGTATCAGAGGATTTCCCGGCGTTCATCGTCAACCGCATCCTGCTGCCGATGATCAATGAAGCCGTTTATACGCTCTATGAAGGCGTCGGCACGGTGGACGCCATCGACAAGGCGATGAAGCTTGGTGCGCACCACCCGATGGGTCCGTTAGAACTTGCCGATTTCATTGGTCTCGATACCTGCTTGAGCGTGATGCAAGTGCTGTATGAAGGTTTGTCGGATTCAAAATACCGGCCTTGCCCGCTGCTGGTGAAATACGTCGAAGCGGGATGGCTCGGGCGCAAAACTCGGCGCGGGTTCTATGACTACCGCGGCGAGAAGCCAGTGCCGACGCGCTGAGAGATTTCGATATGGCCGCTCCATCAAAAGTCGCCCTGATCACCGGTGCGGGCTCTGGTATCGGGCGCGCGGTGGCGATCACGCTGCACGCCGCTGGCTATCAGGTTGTGCTGGCCGGGCGGCGTGCCGATGAACTCGACAGGACAGCGGCGCAGATGCCAGGAGCGCGCGGTCAGGTGCTCGCTGTCCCCACCGATGTCACCGACCCGACGTCCGTCAAGGCCGCTTTTGCAAAGACGCGCCAGTCGTTCGGCCGGCTGGATGTGCTGTTTAATAACGCCGGCACGTTTGCGGTTGGCACGCCACTCGAAGATATTCCTCTTGAGACTTGGAAACGCGTCGTCGATGTCAATCTGACGGGCGCGTTTTTATGTGGCCAGGAAGCCATTCGAATGATGAAAGCGCAGGACCCCAAGGGTGGACGCATCATCAACAATGGCTCGATTTCGGCGCAAACGCCGCGGCCCCATTCGGCGCCATATACCGCGACCAAGCATGCCATCACGGGTCTGACCAAGTCGATTTCGCTCGATGGCCGGGCTGACAACATTGCGTGTTCGCAGATAGATATCGG
>JANMOL010000235.1:0-2017 GCA_031369245.1 Hyphomicrobium sp.
CCGGCGGCCGCACTACCTCGCCAACATCGAAGGCGGACGGCTAGAATTATTGACAACAGGCGACCCGGGCGAAGTCAGTTCCAAAGCCCGCGTCTTTTGGCCTGACGTCGCGGCCTTCGCCAAAGCTTAAGGCTCGCCGCCTCCGGTCTGCGCGGCGATGCAGGCCAATGCCATTGCCTTCGCCGGGGCGCGAGGCCATCTACTCACTATGGAACAGACCTACACCGTTTCCGGGATGCACTGCGGAGCCTGCATTGGGCGGGTATCGGCGGCACTCACCCCGTTCGCCGAACGCGTCATGGTGACACTCAACCCACCGCGCGCTGTTTTGACGAACCCGCGTGAACCTGATCTCGCTACCCTCAACGCCGCCGTCAGCAAGGCCGGCCGTTACACACTCACGCCAACCCCTGCAGCCGCCTCTGCAGTAGCCATTTCCGCCTCTGATGACGCTGGCGGCTGGCTCGCAACCTACTTCCCGCTGTTCTTGATCGCAGGCTACATCGCCGTCGTTTCGTTTGCGGGCACCGTTGAAGCAGCCGGGATCGACGGCAAGGCCTGGATGACCAATTTTATGGCTGGCTTCTTTCTGGTGTTCTCGGCCTTCAAGTTTCTCAATCTCACGGGCTTTGCCGATGCCTACGCGAGTTACGACCTGCTTGCCAAACGCTGGCACGGCTGGGGCTTCATCTACCCGTTTTTCGAACTCGCCCTCGGCCTCGCGTTTCTGTTCCGCATCGCGCCGCCGCTGACCCAGCTCGCGACCATCGCATTGATGGGATTTTCGAGCCTTGGCGTACTCGATGCGCTGCGCCAAAACCGGAAAATCCAGTGTGCCTGCCTCGGCACTGTGCTCAAATTGCCGATGTCAACGATCACCCTGGTCGAAGACGTCGCCATGGTGGTCATGGCCGCCGCAATGCTGCTGGCCAGTGGCCACAATTGATCAGTTGGCGGCCCGCTGAAACCTGGGATAATCTTTGCCGTCTCATCAAGTCCACGGGAGTGCACCTCCCAGGCGATTGAGTTAGGTGACCGGTAAAGAGGAGAAGCCATTACATGATTTCTAAATTTACAGTGTCCGCAGCGCTGCTTGCTGCAACAGTCTTCGTCGCAACGGTTCCAGGTTCGGCCGCAACACTGAGCGGCATGGCACCGCTGAAGAGCATCGCTGCTGAACAGCCATCGGCCGTTGAGCAGGCGCATTTCTGGCACCGCAGCTGCCAGGCTGGCCTCAACGGCTGGCACAAGCACGTCAAGGGCGTTGGCCGGGTGCAGTGCACGAACCACAAGTGCTACACCAAGAAGAACGGCGCGAAGCGCTGCTTCTGGTACTGATCGCCAACCGGTAAAAATAATAAAGCCCGCCGGAGGTATTCCGGCGGCCTTTTCTGTTTGAAGGGTGATGACGAGCGTTAGCGGCGCGGGCCGCCGCGGCCGCCGCCGGGACGCCCACCGCCGCCTTCACGGCGCGGCGGACGGCTCTCGAACACTTCTTCCGGCTCGCCTTCAGCCCGTGGGATTTCAGCACCCGTCGTCTGATCGACGATCTTCATCGACAGGCGCGTCTTGCCGCGATCATCAAAACCGAGCAGCTTCACATAAACGTCCTGGCCCTCTTTCACGACTTCGCCAACGGTCGCTGGACGGCCGTTCGAAAGCTGCGAAATATGAACCAGACCGTCCTTGGCGCCAAAGAAGTTCACGAACGCTCCGAACTCCATAATCTTCACGATCTTACCTTTGTAGACCATGCCGACTTCCGGCTCTTGCGTGATGCCCTTGATGCGGGCCATCGCCTTGTCGATGCTTTCGCGGTTCGACGATGCGATTTTGACCGTGCCATCATCGCTGATGTCGATCTTGGCGCCCGATTCCGCAACGATTTCGCGGATAACCGAGCCGCCCGAACCGATCACTTCGCGGATCTTGTCGGTGGGGATCTTGATCGTCTCGATGCGCGGCGCGTGCTCGCCGAGCTCTTCGCGCGCACCCGTAATGGACTTCGCCATTTCAC
>JANMOL010000257.1:0-4876 GCA_031369245.1 Hyphomicrobium sp.
GTTTCGAGCAGCGCGTCGCGCTCGTCTGAGATGATAATCTGCGGTGATGTACGGCCGCGCAGGTGATGTTCGATTTTGTCTGCGAGATAGTGGACGTTGACCACAGCTTTCGTTACTCCTGCCACGGTGAGGCGGTCGAGCACGTGGTCCAGCATGGGCCGGCCTGCGAGCGGCACGAGAGGCTTCGGCAGACTATCCGTCAACGGGCGCATACGCGTGCCGAGGCCCGCGGCAAGCACCATGGCAGTGTGTGGACGTCGCGCCGTCGTCATGGAAATGCTCGTCGTTATTTCTGAGATAGGATTAGATTGTCAGCGCTCGGCCCCGTTGTGCGGCGGGCAGGTGCGTATCATACCACGCCCGCAACCCGGATAGGCCGGGGTGAGCCAGATCTCGCGCGAGATACCCCCAGATCCTTGGAATGTGCGCGAGGTAGGCGCGCGTGCCGTCACGCTTGGCCAGCCGCGCAAAAATGCCGAGAATTTTGGTGTTGCGCTCAGCCCCGAGCGCTGCATAGAGGTAGCGGAATTGGGCTTCATCGAACCCTGGTTCTTGCACTGTAACAAGCGCGGCATAGCGATTGAGCAGGGCGCGTTCGGTCGCAACCGGCACATCCAGCCTGGCATCCTGCAGCAGCGAGACGAGATCATAGGCGTGCGGGCCTGCGAGCGCGTCTTGAAAATCGATGATGCCGACATCGTTCGGATGCGCCCGCTCATCGAGTGCCATCAGGTTGGGCGAATGATAGTCCCGCAACATCCAGCCGCGCGGCGCGGCCAGGATGCGCGTGAAGATGATATCCCAGGCGGCTGCAAACTCCGCGCGCGCTGTGGCGTTGGCGGGTGTCCCAAACACCGCGGGCCAATACCAGTCGATCAACAGTTCGGTTTCGATCTGGAGCGCGCCGCGGTCGAGCGGTGGCACGGTGTAGTGCGATCCATCCGGCAGCGGTAACGGCCGATCGGGTGACGCCCGGCGCAGGGCGGCCAGCGTATCGACCGCCCGCGTCCATAAGGCCTGTTGATCACCTCCGCTGGCAACTACAGCGCCATAGACCGCATCGCCGAAGTCTTCGATCAGCAGCAGGCCGGCAGCAAAATCGTGGGCGAAAATTTCAGGCGCTGAAAAGCCATCCGCTCGCAAGGCGCTCGCAATGGCAACGAACGGCCGGACATCTTCGGCCAGGTGGGCGATGCGGCTGTAGGGCTTGCCGTCGCGGATCGGCGGGCCGTCGGGCTGGCGCGGCGCGTCCATCACAATCGCACGCGCGCCATCGGGCTTGCTGAGGCGGGCATAACGCCGTGGCGAGGCATCGCCTTGCAGGTAGGAAACCTGAGCATCTGGCGTGCCCCATGCGGTCGACGCCAGAAATGTGCGGATCGCTGCAATGCGTGCGGCGCGCCCGGCGAGCCGTCCGTGGCCCGAGAGCGTCGCCGTGCGGCGATCCTCGGCTGAGGTTTCAGACAAGGCCAGCGTCAGCCGGTCAGCGGGCAGATCGCCGCCCGCGCGCGACGGCCACTCGATCATCGCGACGCCGCAACGCAACGCCAGATCGAGGCCAAGTTCTCGCAGCTCAGCGGGATCGGTGAGCCGGTACAAATCGAAATGCGCGATCTCAAAGCGCGGGGTTGCGTAGCTCTGCACCAGGGTAAACGTCGGGCTTGGCACTTCGAGCGCCTCGTCATTGCTGGCTGCCCGGATCAGTGCGCGCGCGAAGGTGGTTTTGCCAGCTCCCAGATCGCCGTCGAGTGTCAGCGTATCGCCGGGCGCGAGCGCGAACGCGATGTCCTGCGCGAGGCGGGCGAGTTCAGGCTCTGTGAGGTTTTCAAAGATAAACGCGTTTGACATCGGTACTCAATTTACGCTGCCCGGTTGCGGCGCGCCAGGACGATGTGGCCGCTATCCTCAGATGGCAGCGGACGCTCGGGGATGCGGACGGTGACCGACGTGCCGTGGCTCTCTTCGGAGTGAATTTCAATCGTGCCGCCGTGCAATTCAATCAGGCTTTTGACGATCGACAGCCCGAGGCCCGCGCCGCGATGTTTTGAGCCCTGGCTGCGGCTTTCAAAACGCTGGAAGACCCGCCCGATCTGATCTTTCGGGATACCAACGCCGCTATCCTCGACGCGGAACAGGATCTGGCCAGCTTCGCGCCAGCAGGTCAGATGCACGGTTTCGCCAGCCTTGGAGAACCCGACGGCATTGGACAGCAGATTGTACAGCACTTGCCGCATGCGGGCTTCGTCGGCCATGAATTCAGAGACGTTGTCAGCCACCGCGATGTCAATCGTCAGACGCGAGCGGATGGCCCGTTCGCGGATGCCGAGGATGGCGGCATCGATCACTGTGCGGACGCCAACCGGCGCAAGCTTCAGCTCCAAGCTTCCCGCATCGATGGTCGCGAGATCGAGAATATCGTCGATGATCGCCAGCAGTGTTTTCGACGATGACATGATGTCGGCAACATATTCGCGCTGCTTGTCGCTCAGGTCGCCCATGAACGGGCTGGCCAGCAGCTCGGTGAAGCCGATGATGTTGGTCAGCGGTGTCCTGAGTTCATACGAAATATGGCCGATGAATTGCGTCTTCAGGCGGTCGGCCGCAACCAGCGCTTCGTTGCGCTCGACCAGCGCGCGTTCGGCGTGCTTGGCGTCTGTGACGTCGGCAAAGGTCAGCAGTGTCGCGCCATCGGGCAACGGCATCAGCGCATAATCGATGACGCGCTGGTCGGTGCGCGACATTTGGCCTGCAAAGGGTTCGCGCTCCTGGAATGTGGTGGCGGCGCTGACGATCGCCGACCAGGTTTCGATGTCATCGTGCAGCGATGAAATCTGTCCGATGACATCTTCGACGTGTGGAAGCTCGGCCAGTTTGCGCGGGGCCAGCCGCCAAATCGTATGGAAGGCCACGTTGAACAACTTCAAGCGGCCGTCGGTGCCAAACACCGCGACGCCCTCTTTGAGGCTGTCGAGGGTTTCGCGCTGCACGTCGATGAGCGCATTATAGCGGCTCTCAAGCGAGAGCCGTTCGGTCTGGTCGGCGAACAGATACGTCACGCCGCCGTCGGGGCGCTGTTCGGCCATGACGTGCAAGATCCGTCCATCGGTCAAATGCCAGCCGTCTTCGAGTTCGGCGCCGGTCTGATAGCAGGCCAGAACCTTGGCCTTCCAATCGCGGTAGCTGACGACCGGCGGCAGCTTGCCTTGCTCGCGCAGCCGGTCGAGAATGGCGCTGTCGGTTGGGCGGCTCTTGAGCCATACGGGGTCGAGCTGCCAGAGCTTGTGATAGGCCTCGTTGAAAAACACCAGCTGCTGGTCGCGATTGAAAATGGCGACCGCCGTTTCGACCCGGTCGAGGGTCCGGTCGTAGGCGCCGATCTGGCGCTCGAGTTCGCCTTGGACATTTTCGATGGCGGTGACATCGATGGCGGCGCCGGCCGAGACGTCTTCGATCGGCAGCACGACGATGTCATGCGGCTTGCGCTCGCCGCCCGCCACCAGGTGAACGCGCGCCTTATAGCTCGTGCCCTCGGCGATCGATTTGGCGACCAGCTTGCGCTGGCGGCTTTCGAGCAGCTCGATCTGGCGTTCTAAAACTTCGGCTTCGCTTTGGGCATCGACGGCTGCCACATAGGCCGTATTGACCCAATTCAAGCGGCTGTCTTGGCCGCGCAGCCAGACCGGCATCGGCAAGGTGTTGAGCAGGGCCCGGCTGGAGCGGATGTCGCGCGCTAGGGCTGCGTGTTTTTCAAGAATGCCGGACAGATCGGCTTTATAACCAGAGATATCCTTGAGCCGCAGCACGGCGCGTCCGCCTGCCGCGCGGCCTTCGGCTTCGACGGTGCCGCCGGCCATGGTTTTCAGAATGAGATAAAACGAGCGGCCGTTGGAAAACAGCTGATCGAGCGCGGCTTTGAGATTTTGCGCGCCGGCCGTTTCAAGCCATTGGCCAAAGCGCAGGATCTCGGCCTGATGCTCGGGCAAGCCCGCAACGCCGGTCAGCGTGTGCGCGACGATGCGCACGGCCTGGCCTTGTTCCCAGAAAATCAGCACCTGAGGTTCGGCCCGGATGATCGCGTCAGCGGCGGCCAGGTTGCGGCGCAGCTGCAGGCTCTCGGCTTTAGCGTAGCGGGCTTCGCGCCGGGCGGAACTCGTCATGTGCCAAACGATCAGACCGGCGATAAAGCCGGCACCCGCGACCAGCGCGATCAGTGACAGGTGGCGCAGATCAATGCTGTCGCTTTTCAGCCCGTGGCCGGAGACGAACGTCGCCAGCAGTGCCGTGACGCAGCCCATCGCCGCCAGCAGCAGCATGGCCAGCTGGCGCCGTGTCGTTGTTAGATGGGCTCGGGTCGCAATCGCGCGCATTCACGTCCGGCAATGGTTGAGGGTGCGTCCGGCCTCGAAACGCTTGCAACTCGATACGCCTGCAACTTGATACACGCGCAACACGATACACGCGCAACGATGCGTGCCGGGTGATCGACGCGGGCGGAGGCCCGAATCACTCCCGTGAGTATGGGCAGACGGGGCCTTGGCCGCCAGGATTCTCCACCGGTTTGGGGCCGCGCAAACGAGAACGGCACCGGGGTGTTCCCCCGGTGCCGCTGTGCTGGCTTGAAGCCAGCGCGATTCCGCTCCGTGACTGCGCCTTAGTAGCGGTACTGATCCGATTTGAACGGACCGTCCGGCGGCACGCCGATGTAGGCCGACTGATCGGGCCGCAGCTTGGTCAGCTTGGCGCCGACCCAACTCTCGCGCCGCCTGCTCGACACCAGCCGCAAGGCCGGCCGTCTGGCCTTTCTCGACGTGACCGACCGCATCATCCGCGCACTGCACGACCTGACCCGCGAGCCGGAGGCGATGAGCCATCCGCA
>JANMOL010000269.1:0-3116 GCA_031369245.1 Hyphomicrobium sp.
CCCATATTGAAATCGGACACGGCGACGATGTTGAAAACCTCGAGATCATATTCCCGGCCAAAGCGCTTTTCATCCCACGACATCGAGCGCTTGAGCGCGTCCATGGCCCAATGGGCGCGCGCCTCTTTGCCGTGTTCGACATAAATCCGCAGATCAACGTGCCGTCCGGTCATCGTCTCGAATGATGAGGCAATCGATGACAGGTCGCCGCCGACGATCGCGAACAGATAACAGGGCTTGGGGTGGGGATCGTGCCAGACGGCGTAGTGGCGGCGGCCCTTGGCCAGGGTGCCGCGTTCGACCGGGTTGCCGTTGGCCAGCAGGATCGGTGCACTTTCGACATTGGCTTCGAGCCGCACGGTATAGACCGACAGCACGTCCGGACGGTCGAGGAAATAAGTGATACGGCGAAAACCCTCGGCCTCGCATTGCGAGCAGAACACGCCGCGCGACAGATAGATGCCTTGCAGCGCCGTGTTGGCTGACGGATTGACGATCGTCGTCATCTCGAGGACGAACGCGTTCGCGGGCACTCGCATGATTGTCAAGCTCGTCGCATCACGGCTGTAGGCCGATGGCGGGAGCAGCTGACCGTCGATCGCGATGTGCTCAAGTGTAAGAAACTCGCCGTTGAGTTTCAGTTCCGCCGTGCCGTTGCCAGCTTTCGGGCTGTGACGTATCGCCATCCGGACGGCGACCCGCGTCGCCTCGGGATCGAGCGCGATATCGAGATCGACCGTGTCGATCAGATATGCCGGCGGCCGGTAGTCCTTGAGGTGAACGGGGCGAGGGGCTTCAGAATTCATCATGGGCTCATAGGCGTCGTGCTGACACGTCGATACAGGCTGAGAAGAGTGCACTCAGCGGAGCACCGGTGGGCAGCGTATTCGAAACCTGGACCGGGCGCAGGGGCAATCACCCGAGCCGGTGGCGGAAGTCGTCGTAGCCATAGCTGCGCAGAACGCGGAAATGGCCATCCTCGTCAAGCGCCGCCAAATCGGGCAGTGGAACGCCGTTGAAGGTATTATTCTTCACGAACGAGTACTGCATCATGTCGGTGAAGACGACGTGATCGCCAGCTTTGAGCGGGGCTTTGAATGAGTATTCGCCGATCACGTCGCCGGTCATGCAGGTCTTGCCGCCGAGAATATAGCTGTGCGGCAGCACGCCGGGATCTGCCGCGCCGATGACGTCAGGGCGATAGGGCACCTCGAGCACATCGGGCATATGGGTCGAGGCGGATGCATCGAGGATCGCGATGTCTTTTTCGTTTTTGTGGATGGCGAGAACGGTTGCGACGAGGTAGCCGGTGTTGACGACGAGACCAGCGCCGGGCTCAAGCACGACATCCACGCCGAATTCGGCGCGAAAGACCTTGATGGCCGCGATTAGCTTATCGACGTCATAGCCGGGCTTGTTGATGAAGTGTCCGCCGCCGAAGTTGACGGCCTTGACCTGCCGGACGTAGGCCCCGAAATTGTGGGCGACGTGTTCGATCAAGCCGACAGAGCCGGCGTGGCGGGCTTCACACAGCGCATGCGTATGCAGAATATCGATGTGCTCCCACGGCGCGGCATCGAGCGTGTCGCGGGTTGCCCCAAAGCGCGAATACGGCGCACACGGGTCGTAGAGATCGCCGCCAAGCGTGGCGCTGGAATAGCCAGGATTGATGCGCAACCCGATTTTGACGTTGGCGGCTTTTTTTAGAACCGGCAGGTGGGCGCGAATTTGCTCGGGTGAATTGAAATAGATGTGCCGGGCGAGCTTGGTCAGGCGCTCGACTTCACCCGGCGAATAGGCCGGTGAGTAGACGTGGACTTCCTTGCCGAATTCCTCGTGGCCCAGACGCGCTTCGTATTCGCCACTGGCCGTTGTGCCATCGAGGGTATCGCGCATCATCGCAAAGGCAGCGGGCAGCGCGAACGCTTTGGTCGCGAGCAGGATCTTGCAGCCTGTCTCGGACTTAATGCGGGCAGCTGTCGCCAGGTTGCGCTTCATGGCCGCTTCGTCGAGCACGTAGACGGGCGTGGCGATGTTGGCGGGGAGTTTCAACGTCATTAGGTCTTCACCGCGAACAGCTCTTTCTGATCCGCGTGTTTGATCTCTTTGACATGCCAGGGCAGGCCTTGCTTGGCGAGGTCGTCGAGGAACGGCTTTGACGGCAGCTGCTCAACGTTGAACACGCCTTTGCCCTTCCATACGCCCTTGAACATCTGCATGGCGCCGACAACCGGCGGCACGCCGGTGGTGTAGGACACGGCTTGCGCGCCGGTTTCCTTGTAGCACTGCGCATGATCGCAGACGTTGTAGATCAGGATTGTTTTTTTCTTGCAGTCCTTCATGCCGTCGAAGATGCAGACGATCGATGTCCGGCAGGTGTAGTTCTCGCCTAGCGTCGACGGCGCGGGCAGCAGCTCTTTCAGGAACTCGATCGGGATGACCGGGTTGCCTTTGTACATCACGGGATCGATGCGCGTCATGCCGATGTTTTGGAGCACGTCGAGGTGCTTGATGTAGTTATCCGAGAACGTCATCCAGAAGCGGATCTGCTTCAGCCCCTTGATGTTCTGCACCAGGCTTTCTTCTTCCTCGTGATAGATCAGATACGACTTGCGCGGGCCGACTTCGGGATAGTCGACCATGCAGGAAATCGACAGCGCATCGATTTCGATCCACTGACCATCTTTCCAGTATTTGCCGCGCTGGGTCACCTCGCGCAGATTGATTTCCGGATTGAAGTTGGTTGCAAAGGCTTTGCCGTGGCTGCCGTCGTTGCAGTCGACGATATCGATCGTGGTGATATCGTCGAACAGATGCTCCTGCGCATAGGCGCAGAAGATGTTCGAAACGCCCGGATCAAAGCCGCAGCCGAGCACCCCCATGATGCCCTTCTTGGCGAACGTATCCTGATACGGCCACTGCCATTTGTAGGAGAATTTGGCTTCGTCGCGCGGCTCATAGTTGGCCGTGTCCATGTAGTGCACGCCGGCCTCTAAGCAGGCATCCATGATCGGCAAGTCCTGGTAGGGCAGCGCCATGTTGATCAGCAGGGTACTAATTTGCACTTTGTCTTTGATGAATCCGCTCCCATTTTATAACTTTCTGCTAAAGCAAAA
>JANMOL010000277.1:0-2562 GCA_031369245.1 Hyphomicrobium sp.
CCCTTGTCGAGCTGAAGCGTCAGCGCTAGCCTGCGCTGACTGATTCATGCCGAACGCACCTTGGGGGAAATTGCCGATGAGAATCGTGCGGGTTGCGGCCGCCATCGCCGCCGTGACGGTTGCGATGCCGCCGGCGCTGGCCAATTACACGGGCTATGCCACCACTACGCACGACGTGCGCCGTGAAGGCGGACGCTTGTGCATCGTTGGCCACACCCACGGCGGCACCGGCACCGGCGGCACGAAAGGTGTGGCGCTGGTCGGCGCGATCAAGGTCTTCACCGACACAACCGGCGATGAGTACGGCACCGACTGGGCCCAATGGCGGAAATCCGCCAGCAAGCAGGTCAGCTACACCAAAACCGCCGATGGCTGGAGCGCCGCCGCCGAGGCCAGGCCGTGTAAGTAGCGACGCTATGGTGCAACGCCATCGAAGCGTTCCAGCCGTCATCGTCTCGCGACGCCAACCGGCAAGACGCCAGACCATCGTATCGGCACGGCTACCCCAACACGCGACCCGCCACGGCATCGAGTTTTTTGACCAGTGCGGGATCGCGGGCTTCGGGCGGCGTAATGATCGCCACCTCGAGCGCGCGGTCTGAGCCAATCGGGCACGCTTCGTGTTCGCGCGGGAACTCGCTCGCAAGCCGCATGACCAGCCGTTGGGCTTTCTCGGTATTGCCTTTCATGACTTCGAGAATGGCGGCCACATCGACTTCGGCGTGGTCTTCATGCCAGCAGTCATAGTCGGTCACCATGGCGACGGTGGCGTAACACAGCTCGGCTTCGCGCGCGAGTTTGGCTTCCGGCATGTTGGTCATGCCAATGACATCGCAATCCCATGACCGGTAAAGATTGCTCTCGGCCCGGGTCGAGAATTGCGGGCCTTCCATCGCCAGATAGACGCCGCCTTTGTCACATTTAATCTTCTCGGCCTTAGCGGCTTTGTCGAGCGCCTTGACCAGCAGCGGGCTGACGGGATCGGCGACCGAGACATGCGCCACGCAGCCCGTGCCGAAAAATGATTTCTCGCGCGCGAACGTCCGGTCGATAAACTGATCGGGCAGCACGAAATGACCGGGCGCGTATTTCTTTTTCAACGAGCCGCAGGCTGAAATCGAAATCAGGTCGGTCACGCCCGCGCGCTTCAAGGCGTCGATGTTGGCGCGGTAATTGATGCCCGACGGCGGGATTTGATGGCCGCGGCCGTGGCGCGGCAGAAACCGCACCGGCAAGCCGTCAATATCAGCAAACAGGATCTCATCGGACGGCTCGCCCCACGGACCGCTGATTTTTTGCCAGCGCGTATTTTCCAGGCCGGGCAAGGCATAGAGCCCGCTACCGCCAATAATTCCGAGTACTGTTTTGGTCATCGAAAGCCTCTGAACACAGACCAGCCGTTGACCGGCTGGGCAGATTGAAGTCGTTGGCGTTGAACGGCAAATGCTTATTTATTGACTGTCAGACGCATTCCGCGAGCGCCCTTGTGGCTGGTCCCCGATTGCGGCCGATTTCAAGAAAGTCTCTTTCCCATACAGCCTCACGATAGCCGCTGATATCACTTAACTATCCGCCTACGTCATGCGCGACCGTGAGGGGCGCGTGCGATGCCGGATTTCCAAAACCGTTCCTCCCCCCGTTCACGAAAGGCAACCCTCCCATGAACCTCGTCTCGACGATTATGCAATTTCTCGCCCCCGCCATCATCAACAAGATGGCGTCTAGTCTCGGGCTGAACCAAGGCCTTGCCGGCAAAGCCATTGCCGCGGCCCTGCCGGCAATTCTTGCAGCGCTCACCGGGGCGGCGTCGCGCAGCGGCGGCGCCAGTCTGCTGTCCAACGTTTTAGCCAAGCAAGACCCCGGGCTGCTTGGCAACTTCGCTAACATGCTCGGCGGATCCGGCCAGAAGGCCCTTGTCGACAACGGCTCGAGCGCGCTGTCGTCGTTGCTCGGCGGCTCATCGACCAACGCGATCGCCGGTGCCGTCGGCAAGTTTTCCGGTCTCGATAGCAATCAGAGCGGCTCACTGCTGGGCATGCTCGCGCCCGTCGTGATGGGACAGCTGGCACAGACGCAGAAGAGCTCTGGCCTCGACGCCAATGGCTTGATGAACCTGCTCAACGGCCAGAAGTCGAACATTGCGGCCGCCATGCCAGCCGGGTTCTCGAACCTGCTGGCAGGATCGGGCGTGCTCGATTCGATTGCTAGTAACCTGAAATCGGCAGCCCCCGTGCAGCACGCCACCGCGCCGGAAGGACCATCGCTGTTCAAGTGGCTCTTCCCGCTGGCCGCAGCCCTGGCTGCCGCCTATCTGCTGAGCGGTTATCTCGGCAGTCATGCACCTAATACGGCAACGGCTCCGACAACGCCGGCGGCCGTCACCACGGCGCCGCCAGCCGCACCCGAACCGGCTGCAACCGCACCGGCGACCACCGCACCGGCGACCACCGCACCGGCTATCACTGCCATGCCCGTCGACATGAGCATGCAGGTTGCCAAGGCGCTCGGGTCTTTGACGATGTCGCTCGGCGGCATCAAGGACGAGGCGACCGCAAAAGCAGC
>JANMOL010000289.1:0-2609 GCA_031369245.1 Hyphomicrobium sp.
CTAATCGCGGCTGACCCGCGCGCCGTCGCAGGCGGCATCGGTCATCTGGCGGGCGACCACGTCGCCTTCGACCTTGCAGCCGCACTGCGCGAACACGGCGTCACCTGCCGCACGATCCTCGCGTATCGCTCGGTTGCAGCCGAAACTCTCGCGCCTGAGGTTGCAGCCGACATCGTTGCGGGCCGGATCGATGCCGTCGTCTTGATGTCCCCGAGGACAGCGCGGTCCTGGAACGCGGTGATTGCCCGCTTACCGCCCGATCCAGACCGTGAAAAATTGATCCACATCTGCCTGTCAGACGCCGTCGCCGAGGCGCTTGAGCCCGCAATCGCGCGCCGCGCCCCGCCCGTCGCCAAGTTGACGCGAAAAATTGCAATAGCGCTGCAGCCTAACACAGAAGAAATACTTGCTCTCGTTTATCGTCTGGCTGCAAAGTCATCTTCAGACTAAGAAGCCCTCGATGCGATGACAGGTGTGACGCAGAGCCCGTCGCGGTGCCCCTCATCTGGCTCGGTGCTCCTCGGCAAGCTGGTCGCGCAAAAGTGAGTTTGGAGGCGTAAGCTCCTATGACAGACACCAAGAATGATGCCGGCAAAGACAACCCGCTCGGCGACCCGCAAGCCGGAAAGCGCCCCTATGCGACGCTCGATCTGAAAGCCACCGAGATCAAGGTCACATCGATCCTGGACAAGTCGCAATCAGCAGCCCGCGCAGCAGTCTCGGCAGCGTCTGAGCCAATCCCTGGACCGGCCCCGGCTTCAACCTATGCGTCGTCGTCTGCAAAGCCCGGTGCGGCAACCGGAGACGGCAGCACCCGACAGTCGAAACCAGAGTTGAAAGCGTCGAGCATGGCCAGTGCAACAGCGTCGGGACCAAGCCAACCGAAACCGGCGTCAGCATCCGCCGCAGCGGCGGCCGCCACGCCGCCTGAAAAAATCATCATCAAAAAGCGCGGCGGTTTTTTCAGCCACGCCGCAGCCGGTCTGATCGGCGGAGTTTTAGCGCTCGCGGGCTCTGAATGGGCCCTGCCGCAACTCGGTATCCAGGGCACGACCTCGCGGCTGGCGGACAACACCTCGGCCATCGGCCAGCGCCTCCAGGCGCTTGAACAGAAAACATCTGGCGGAGACAGCGCGGCGGCGCTGGCCGCAACCGAAAGCCGCCTGGCTGACCTTGAAAAAACTGCCCAGCAAATTCCGGCTTTGACCGAGGCCCAAACGCGCCTCGTCGCCGAAACCAAGGCAGCGCTGGCCTCTGCTGCGAGCGATGCGGGCGCACCCGACCAGTTCGAACGGCTCGTCAAAATCGAAAACCAGTTGAAAACGCTAGCGGACGCGGGCGTCAACGATCCGAATTCTGGCCGCCTTGCCCAGCTCGCCGCGTTGACTGGCAAAGTTTCCGATCTCGAAACCAGCCTCGCCACACAATTGACGGCCCTCAGAAAGAGCGTCGCTGACGATGTCGAGGGCCGCATCTCCTCGGCGACCGACGCCAGCGAAGCCGCGAAAGCTGGAACGCAGCGCATCGACAAAGACGTTGCGAGCGTAAAAAGCGACTCGATCAAAGTCGCCGAACGGCTGCAATCGCTCAAAACGGAGTCCGATCGATTAAGCGAGAGCCTCAGAATAGCGCAGGAAGAAACGGCGTCACTCAAGTCGGCCGTCGATTCCTTGAAGAGCAGCGCCGCAAAGCCAGCTGACATCGCCGCAGCTGTTGCCCCCATCGCACAAAAAATCGCCACCCTCGAACAAAACGTCCAAGCCGTCATCAAAGCCGAAGACGACCGCCGCGCCAACGCCGAGCGCGTTGTCTTGTCTCTCGAACTGCAAAATCTGAAACGCGCGCTCGATCGCGGCCAAAAGTTCGATGCTGAACTGGCCGACGTCCAAAAGACCGCCGGCAACACGCTCGATCTCTCTGGGCTGGAAAAATTTAAGGACCAGGGCGTGCCAGCCGTCGCCGATCTCGGCAAGGACTTCCGCTCAGCAGCCAACGCCGCGATTGACGCTGGTAAAGAGCCCGTCGAAGGCAGCGTGGTCGATCGGCTGATTGCGGGTGCAAAATCAGTGGTCCGGGTCCGGCAGGTCCAGCACGCCGCCGATGACAAGAGCACCGAAGCCATCGTTGGCCGCATGGAAGTCGCACTGAAAGAGGCCCGCCTCGATGATGTTCTGGTGGAAGCCAAAGGTCTGCCAGCCAAAGCTCAAGATGCCGCCCGGCCGTTCCTCGATAAGGTATCTGCCCGGGTCAGCGTCGATCAGGCCGTGGCGTCGATCGAAAGCCAATTGAAATCATCGCTCAGCACATCCCCGGCGGCCGCGCCTAAAGCTGCGCCGTAACGCGTCGTCTCGTTTCGTCAGGTCAAGTTCTTCAGGTCAAGGGTTCGCGTCATGGTGCGTCTCGTCATTTATCTCGTGAGCATTTTGCTCATCGCCACCGGTCTTGGCTGGCTTGCCGACCGGCCGGGCACGCTGCAGGTCGCCTGGCAGGGCTATGACATCGAGACGTCGGTGTTCCGCGCCACCGTCTTGCTGGCACTCGCCATCGCCTCGGCCATATTCTTGTGGTCGATTGCGCGCGCGCTCTGGAACAGTCCCGCCACGATCGGC
>JANMOL010000328.1:0-1878 GCA_031369245.1 Hyphomicrobium sp.
TACGGCTCCCGCCAGAATTCCTCGTCAAACAATTCGAGTTGATGACTGGCTTCTAGAATGGCTTTGGGACCAGCCTTCGTACCACTGCCGTAGCTGACCGACGCTTCGAGCCCGAACGGGATGATGACCGCGCGGGCATCCTGCTGCCGTTGGATGCCATCGCGCAACGGGTCAAGAAACGTCTTCTATGGCGGCAAGTATTCGAATTTCACGAGAACAAAGCCTTTCGCGTCAGGCGTTGCGCGCGAGCGGTTCTGCGTCTTCGGAATAGATCGAATACATCGGCTCATCCTGCAAAATGACGTTGGTGTACGCGCCATAGCCGTTAAAGCGCGTTGCCATGGCGCGGCCATAGGCTCCGATGTTGCCAATCTCGATGTAATCGCCTTCGCGCACCGATGCGGGCAGCAGGAACGGGCCTTTCATGTGGTCAATGGAGTCGCACGTCGGCCCCCACATTTCGAATGGAACGAGTGGTTCATTGGCTTCAAGCCCAGCGCGGATCAGCCGGACCGGGAAGATAAATCCAAGGTGCGCACTGTCGAACAGTGCACCATAACCGCCATCATTGATGAACAGTTCATTGCCTCTGCGCAGATCCACTTTGACGATCAGGCTCTCGGCCTCGGCGACCAGCGCGCGGCCAGGCTCGCAGATCAACCGGCAATGCTCGGTCACCGGCATTTTATCCATCGACGCTTTGATCACATCGACAAAGTCGTCAAGGCGAGCGGGTACGCTATCGGTATAGCGCGATGGAAACCCGCCGCCGACGTCAATCGCATCGACCACCACGCCGGCTTTCACAATGAGCTTTTTGACCTCTTCGAATGCCGTCACGTAAGCGTCTGGCGTCGTGGTCTGCGATCCGACGTGGAATGTGATCCCAAGCTCGTCAGCGACCTGCCGCGTCTTCATCAACAGCTTCGCCGCCTTCTGCCCGGCAATGCCAAATTTGCCTTCGAGCGGAATGCGGCTGTTCTTGGCCGGCACGGAAATGCGCACGAACAACTCAAGGTCTTTAGCGCCACCGGTCTCTTCGTCGATCTTTTGCAGCTCATCCTCGGTGTCGAGCGCAAAACACTTGATGTCATAGTCGTGGTAGGCCTTGCGGATCGCATGACGCGACTTGACTGGGTGCATGAAGTGCAGACGCACGCCCGGGATCGTCGCGGCGTCCTCGAGTTCGGCGACGGAGGCAACATCGAACTGCGTGATGCCCGCGCCGTACAGTGCGCCGAGCAGAAAAACCGAGCTATTGGCCTTATAGGCGTAGGCGACTTCGCCTGGAAAATGTTTGATGAACCAGCGCGCCGCGCGGGCAGCCGCGTGAGGACGCGCTGCAAAGACTGGCAGATCCGGCTTCAGCGCGGTCACCATTTCAAGTGCCGTGTGAAATTTTTCCATGCGAACTGCAGCCTCCGCAACAAGCCAAATCGCGTGTCCGGCGAACCGGTTGGGCGAACCGCCAAAGTCCGCTGCATTTAGGTCGCGGCACCCCCTCTGTAAAGGCCTTTTCGGGCCACTGCGGCGGCTGTAGCCGTCAATGCCGCAGCAAGCCGTCACAGCGCGCAAGCCATTGACGGCGTTTTAGCAAAGCAGGAAAGCTGCGCTTGGCGCATGGCTTTGCGCGCGGAAGAGAAAGTTGACCATGCTGAGTTCGTTGCGCGACGCCATCGTGAGCCACCCCGACGGTGCGCTATGCCTTGCCGGGCTTGCGATCGGCACGCTGTTTGGCGCGGTCTTGCACGCCACCAATTATTGCGTCATGGGCGCCGTCACGGACTGGCGGATCTCAGGCGACAAGGGCCGGCTCGGCGCCGCGGCACTGGCCGCTGCAACTGCCATCATTGGCACGCAACTGCTTGATGCCGCCGG
>JANMOL010000351.1:0-4526 GCA_031369245.1 Hyphomicrobium sp.
TTTGCAGGTGGGGAGATAGCGGCCGTTCGCGCCGCACGCCCAGTCCCGCGCTTGTGTCGCCCATGGGGTCAATCCTCGCCTGAGTTACCGGATATGTACCGTCTCGGGCGGGCGGCTGCAAATTGCCATATGCCACAGACCACCGGCAAATCCAGGCCGTAGGTCAGCTCAGGGCGTTGATGATGGCGCGGCCCAGGCGGTCGCCGCTCTCAAAGGCGTGCTCGGCGAGACGGCCGAGGCACCAATCGCCAGCCACGCCGATCATTTGCTCGGTCGAGAAGATGTAGGTTTCGCCAAGCGACTGATCGACGAGACCATGCCGCCAGAGGTGCGCCGTCATGCGCACCGGACGGACCGGCGGCAAGCCCAGAACATGGCTGACCTCGCCCCACAATTCTTCGGCCACAACTTCGGGATCGGTATCCTCCGTTTCCCGGCTCCACATCGGAGAAGCGTGTATGACCAGGCTTTCGCCTCGCGCGGCGCGGCCTGGTTTGGTGTTATTGCGGGCAATCCAGCGGATAACTTCCGACATGTCAGAAAACACGTCCTGATCCGGCAGTGTCTTTTCGTCGAGCCGAACCATCAGGGCCCAGCACGGCGTCATGCGGACGCGTGCCATGGCGTGGGAAATGTCATCGACGCGGCCAAGCAGTAAGCGGGCTTGCGGGGCTGGCACGGTCACCGCAACCGCATGAAAAGGCCCGACGGACGACTCATCCTCGAACCAAACATGCCAGCCTTTGTCGTGGCGCTCGACGGTGTGCACTTTGCGGCCGGTATGAATGCGGACGCTTTCGGCCAGCGGCCGGACGATCGAGGCCATACCGGGCGTGCCAACGATCCACGGCTGCATTTGGCCGCCGCCCTGCTCGCCGTTCAAGCTGGCGCGCGGTGACCAGCGGCTGGCGTAGCCAAGCCCGGTGACTTCGTCGAGATAGGATTTGAATTCTTTGGTGCGAGCGGTCACGTACTGGGCGCCATGATCGAAGGTATCGGCGCCAACCCGCGTCGTCGCCTTGCGGCCGCCAATGATGCGGTCTTGTTCAAAGACCTCGACGAAGAAGCCAGCACGGCGCAGCGTCCGGGCGCACGACAGCCCAGCCATTCCCGCGCCGATCACTGCGGCTCTTTTCGTCACTGAGACCTGCGGTTTCTTTGTTCGCGCTCAAGACCAGCCGCCTGCCGTCAAAGGATAAGACATGCAGACGGTTATTCAGTCCTTAACCATGGCGGCAAAGCGTTACTAAAAGGTAAGCTGACCCGTGCCTGGCGCAGTCTGGCACGTCCCCATACTCCGAGACTTTATTGCGGACCGATGGGCAATGCTATTTTTTTATCGTGATGATGCCGCACGCCAAGCGCGGACCGGCCGCGCCGTCGGGCTCGGTTTGGTAGTCGTCGGGCTTCTCGGAAATGACGATCGCGGTGCCATCGGCGTCAAAAAGTGTCTCCTCGGCTTCCGTGCTGAGGGTCAAAAAGGGGCTGAGGACTTCACTGGCGATGCTGCCGTCAGCTGCCGCATAAATGTTTGGAAGATCACCGGCCATCGGCCCTTCGTCGTTCAGGAAGCCGTGCTTGGCGCCGAGCGGATTATAGACGTTGCCAGCTGAACTTAAGTCGCCCTCGCACTTGCCGGTCTCGTACACGCGAACGGCGTGCGGTCCCGGCGGCAAGCCTTTGAGATCGAATTTGAGCAGAACACCCGCCGCTGCTTCGGTTAGCAACACCGTGCCGATTTCCTTGCCGTCAGCGAGCCTGAGCGTTGCCGTGGCGGTCTCGCCGACAGCCCAAGCAGGGGCCGCCAATGAGAGCGCAAGTAGTGCTGCTGCGCTGCGATACGCGGTCATACGCAAACTCCCCTCCGTCCCCTGACGGACTATAGCTGACGGCTGGTTTGATACTAGAGGCCCAGGCTCGTTGGAGCGGGCTGTCAACGTGGCAGCAACAGCCACGCATCTAAATCCAGCACCACGCCGTCGAGATAATCGCCCGACGGCGACTTCAATGGCAGCGCCGCGCAGTCCATGTTTTTGACGCCCACCATGCGGACGCGCAGGGCGCCCACATCCTTGCGGCCGGCAATCTCGGCTTTTTCAAGAATTTCAGACCAGGCATAGATGGTGTCGCCGGCGAACGTCGGGGCGACGTGGCGGCCGCCGTTGATCGCCGCCAAATGAAAAGCATTGCCCAGGCCGTTATAGGACAGGGCGCGCACCAGCGAAATCACGACACCGCCGTAGACAATCCGCTTGCCGAACCGGCCCTTGGATTCGGTGTGCTGATTGAAATGCACCTTGGCAGTATTCTGATACAGGCGGGTGGCGATTTGATGCTCGGCCTCTTCCAGCGTCATGCCGTCGATGTGGTCGATCTTTTCGCCGGGCTCATAGTCGCCCCAGCGGTGCGGCGAGCCTGACAGCGCGAGATCAAACTTGGCCGCGTCCAGCAGCGGCAAAGCGATCGCGAGCTGGTCCGGATCGACCCGGCCGGGCAGCTTTGGCACGACCGATTCAGGCGCCGGCGATGCCTTGTCACGCTTGCGGACCATGACCCAGCGGCAATATTCGAGAACGACGTCACCGTTTTGATTGCGGCCGGTCGAACGCACATAAACCGTGCCGGTTTCGCGATTTGAATTTTCCTTGAGGCCGATCACTTCGGAAACGGAGCTCAGCGTGTCGCCCGGATAGACCGGCTTCAAGAACCGGCAATCGGCGTAACCCAGGTTGGCAATGGCGTTGAGCGAGATATCCGGCGTTGTTTTGCCAAACACCATATGGAACGTCAGCATGTCATCGAGCGGGGCACGCGGATAGCCGATTGCTTTGGCGAAGGCATCGGACGACTGCACGGCAAACCGCGATCCGTAGAGCGCGGTGTACAGCGCCACATCGCCATCGGTGATGGTGCGCGGCGTGGCGTGAGTCATGATCTGGCCGAAGGTGAAGTCTTCGAAGAAATTACCCGCATTGGTCTTCGTGCCCGTCATCGAGGCTGCCTTCCACTATCTTGATCTTGCGCCACGCCCGTTGCGGCGCGCGACGTTTCACGCGGCCCAGGCTGTCTGCGGGTTGTTTTCGATGTGCCGGGCCGCAACTGCAACCCTTTTATGGGCTTGCGGCAGCGATCAACGGCCGCACGAGCAAACGCACGACAGAAGCCCGGCTGTATGATCGCGGCACATGGATTAGAACCAGGGCTCCTCAGCCTGCGTCCGGATATTGATCGCGGCTGCGATTGCGGCTACCCGGCGGGCCATGACCAAGTGCAGCCGCTCGACCATTTTGTTGTCGACGGTGATCACGCCTTTGCGGGCGTTCTCGGGCTGCTCGAAAGCCCGGATGATCGCATGGGCCCAGGCGACTTCATCGCTGGTCGGCGAAAAGACCTCGTTGCACGGCGCGACTTGCGAGGGGTGGATGAGCGTCTTGCCATCCATGCCCAGCGTGCGGCCGTGCTCGCACTCGGCGCGGAAGCCGACGTCGTCTTTGAAGTCGTTGTAGACGCCATCGATGACGTCGAGCCCATAGGCCCGCGCTGCGACCAGCGTCATCGCCAGCCACGGCACGACGGCGAAGCGCTGGTTGCTGGACCGCGCCCGGCTTTCCTTCAGCAAGTCGTTGGTGCCAAGCACGAGGCATGCCAGGCGATTTTCGGGATCGGGTCCGCAGGCGGCAATTTCGCGAGCGTTGATGATGCCCATCGGCGTTTCGATCATGGCCCACAGCCGGAGCTTATCGGGCGCAGCGGAGGCCTTGAGCACTTTAGCTGTCCCGATGACGTCGCCCGGCTGTGACACCTTCGGCACAAGAATGGCATCAGGTTCGGCAGCGATCGCTGCATGCAGATCGGCCATGCCCCAGGGCGTTTCGATCGGGTTGACGCGCAGGATAATTTCGCGCGTGCCAAACCCGCCTTCGCGGATCGTCGCGAGCGCACGAATGCGCGCACCCTCCTTATTGCTGGGTGCGACGGAATCTTCTAGATCGATGATGATCGCATCTGCCGCCAGCGTGCGCGACTTTTCTAGCGCGCGTTCATTGTCGCCGGGGATATAAAGAACACTGCGGCGGGGTCTCAACGCCATGCTTGCGGCTCCGATACGTAGCTTGTGGGAAACAAACGCGGGGACACAGGATTGGTCAGAGAACGCCCGTGGCATGTACCTGCCGGCGCACGAACCGTCAAAGCGACGGATGGGAGCAGGCGGGCATGTCGCGGATTTTGGTGATCTCATCGTATGTTGCGCACGGCGCGGTCGGTTTGCAGTCCGCGTTACCGGGACTGCAACGGCGTCATGCTCACATCACGGCGCTGCCGACTATTCTACTCTCGAACCATCCGGGCTACGCCCAATTTGCAGGCAGCGCCGTTGCGATCGACCAGCTGCAAGCGATGTTTGAGGCGATCGATGCCAATGGCTGGCTGTCCGGCATCGACGGCGTCTTGACAGGATACATGCCAAGCGCCGGGCACGCCGTGTGGGCGCGATCGGCGATTGACCGCATTGCCGCACGCAGCCC
>JANMOL010000382.1:0-3466 GCA_031369245.1 Hyphomicrobium sp.
CTGGCCAAAGGTGCCTGCGCCGATGCGCTGCTCGATGCGCCAGCGTCCGGCCACCACCGAGCCGGCCGGCAGCATGACTGGCGCGTTGCTGGCCGGGTTGCGCTTCTTCTTTTTCTTCTTCTGCGGCGCATCCTCTTGATCATCCTGCTCTTGCTGTGCCGCTGGCTCTGGCTTGGCTGGCGTGGGCGGGTCTCCTGACGTCCGGCAGCCAAGGGCAGGCGGGGCTTGTCTATGACACGGCCGTGGCCGGCAAGGGCACGATCCGTAAGATCGTCACAACCTCGGGCCCCGTCCGGGCTTTGGTGACGGTCTCGGTCGGCTCGCAGTTATCCGGGCTGATCGACAAGCTGAACGTCGATTTCAACAGCGAAGTCAAAGCTGGCGACGTCATGGCCACGATCGACGATCGAACCTTTGCAGCCCGTGTGGCACAGGCAAAAGCCGATCTTCTGGTCGCCCGCGCCGGGCTGACCAATCAAGACGCAGCCCTCAAACGGTCAGATGCCGTCAAGCAGCAGGCCGAGCGTAATTTAGTGCGCCAGAAAGCCCTGCAGCAAAAAGGCTTCGCTGCCACCGCAACGCTCGACAACGCCACGCGCGATATCGATGTGGCGCTCGCCGAGCAGGATGTCGCGCGCGCGCAGATCGAGAGTGCCAAAGCGGTGATCGTCCAGCGCGAAGCCGCCTTGAAACAGGCCGATGTCGATCTCGAACGGACCAAGATTGTCTCGCCGATCAATGGGACGGTGATCTCGCGCACCGCCGATGTCGGCCAGACCGTAGCCGCAAGTTTGCAAGCGCCCGAACTTTTCAAGCTCGCCCAGGATTTGCGCCGGATCCGGATTGAAGCCCAGGTCAATGAAGCCGATGTCGGCGCGGTGGCTGAAGGCAATCCGGTGCAGTTCACCGTCGATGCCTACCCGGACCGGACCTTCGAGGGCAAAGTGGTGCAGGTGCGCCTGGCCGCGACCGAACTGCAAAATGTCGTGACCTATACCGTGATCATCGAAGCGACCAACGATGATCGCAAATTGTTTCCGGGCATGACCGCCAATGCCCAGATCGAAGTTGCCAAAAAAGACGGCGCGCTGCGCGTTCCCAGCGATGCTCTGCGCTTCCGGCCGCGCGAGCAGGCCGACGCCCAGAACCAAGGGGCTAATCGCGGCGAACGGCAGATTGCCCGCCTGAAGAACGATCTCGAATTGACAGCCGAGCAGGAAAAGCTGGTGCGCGATGAGCTGACCAAGCTGTTTTCAGCGCGCAACGCCGCCCCTGGCGGGGTCGATACCGCGGTTGCCGACCCAGCGGCCATGCGCCAGCGCATGCAGGCCCTGATCGAGCAGACTCTGTTGCCGTCACTGACCGCCGAACAGCGTCCGCTGTTTGAGAAGTGGAAGCGTGGGCGCGAGAATACCAAGTCGGGCTCAATCTACGTGCTCGATGATAAAGGCGCGATTGAACGGCGCTTCGTGCGGATCGCTATTTCCGATGATCAATTCACGGAAATTGCCGGCGGGCAACTGATCGAAGGTGAGCGCGTCGTGCTTCGTGCGCGCGAAGCCGCCAAGTGAATGCGCGCGAGGCAGCGGTTGCCGCGCCGGCCAGCAGCGCTGCGAAATTGCTGATCCGGGCGCGCGACCTGACCAAAATCTACGTCATGGGCGATCAGACGGTGCGCGCGCTCGATGGCGTCTCGCTCGATATTCCAGACGGCGATTTCGTGGCCATCATGGGCGCGTCGGGCTCTGGCAAATCGACGATGATGAACTTGATCGGGGCGCTCGACCGGCCGACCTCCGGCACACTCGAAATCGATGGCCGTGACATTGCCGAGATGGCGACCGACGAGCTGGCGGAATTGCGCAACGCCAAAATTGGTTTCGTGTTCCAGCAGTTCAATTTGCTAGCCCGGACACCGGCCCTGCGCCAGGTCATGCTGCCGCTGCTGTACGCCCACCCCCGGCCAGCTGATATTGAAGCCCTGGCACGGCACCGGCTGGAGCAGGTGGGCCTCGGCGAACGGCTCGACCACCATCCGCGTCAGCTCTCGGGCGGCCAGCAGCAGCGCGTTGCGATCGCGCGCGCGCTGGTCAACAACCCGAAGATTTTGCTGGCGGACGAGCCGACCGGCGCGCTTGATAGCAAAACGTCGGAAGAAATCATGACGCTGTTTACTGAACTCAATCGTGGCGGCATCACGGTGATCCTAGTCACGCACGAGGCGGATATCGCGGCTTATGCGCGGCGCAAGATTGTGTTTCGCGACGGGCGGATCGTCGAGGACGACGCCGGTTTGACGATGGCGTCCAAGCACGAGGTGCGGCCATGACCTTGCTTGATAGTTTGCGGATTGCGTGGACGGCGCTGCGCTCAAACCTGTTGCGTTCGATCCTCACGACGCTCGGCATCATCATCGGTGTGGCGTCGGTGATCATTCTGGTTTCGGTCGGAACCGGGGCACGCAGCGAAGTGGAAAAGCAAATTGCCTCGCTCGGCTCGAATATGCTGGTGATTTTTTCCGGTTCAAGCCGCGTCATGGGGCGTGCCGCGGGCGCTGGCACCGAGCTGCCGCTGTCGGAAACCGATATGGCGGCCATCCGCGACAAGATCGAAGGCGTGGTCGCGATATCGGGCCAGCTCAACGGCTCGGGCGCGGTGGTGCACGCTAACAGCAACTGGACGACGACGCTGAGTGGTGTGCACGCCGATTTTGCCGCCGTGCGCGATTGGCCGATAGTGTCGGGCCGCGATTTAAGCCCGCAAGACCTCAGATCAACGGCCAAAGTCGCTCTGGTCGGGCAGACCATCGTCAAGCAGATCTTTCAAGGCCAAGAGCCGGTCGGTGCGGTCATCCGCGTCAAGAATGCCCAGTTCCAAGTGGTCGGCGTGCTCGGCACCAAAGGCCCATCGAGTTTCGGCCGCGACCAGGACGATTTGGTTTTGATGCCGATGACGACCGCGCGCAATCAAATTGTCGGCAAAAGCCAGGTCCAAACCGACCAGGTCGGGCAGCTGTATATCAAGTTCGATAGCGGACGCGATTTGAAAGAGGCGCAGGAGGAAATTGAAGCCCTGATGCGCCAGCGCCGCCGGATTGCGCCGGGGGATGAAGATAATTTCAATGTCCGCAATCTCGCCGAATTCATGAAAGCCCGCACCGAAGTACTCAGTACGATGACGTATTTGCTGGCGGCGACCTCGATTATTTCGCTGATTGTCGGCGGTATTGGCATTATGAATATCATGCTGGTATCGGTTACCGAGCGGACGCGCGAAATTGGCTTGCGGATGGCGGTCGGCGGCCGTCGCGGCGATATCATGCGGCAATTCCTGGTTGAGGCCGTCACACTCTGCCTGATCGGCGGATTGGTTGGCACCGCGCTCGGCGTCGGGGCAGCGATCGTGGTCGCCAATGCGGCCCAATGGCCGGTGCTGATATCGCCCGCTGTGATTGTGCTGGCCATGG
>JANMOL010000405.1:0-9090 GCA_031369245.1 Hyphomicrobium sp.
GTCGATAGAAGGCCTGCGGCATGGCTGCGATTTTTGCCGTCATCGAGCCAGGCGCCGGCGCGCGCGACCGCGCGGATCAGTTTTAACGTCAGCTCCTGATTTTTTTCGGCAAACGACAGCTTGAGACCGAGCACTTTTTCGGGGCTCGCGGCCCAAAGTTCCGACTTTGTCGCGACGATCACGCCATCGCCCTCGGCGGTCGCGACGCTGTTCCAGGGCTCGCCGGCGCACTGGCCGGCACACTCGACCGTGGCGCTGGCATGCCATCGCCCAGCGATCCCGAGACAATCGTTTTCAGCGCCCGCGATGCCAACTTTCCCTGGGTCTCGCATGCCGCCTGGATCCTGACGCAGATGGTCCGCTGGGGCCAGGTGCGCGACCCATTTGACATCATCCAAATTGCCCAAAGCGTCTACCGGCCCGATCTCTACCGCGCGGCCATGGCAAGCCTCGGGACCGCAGCACCCGCAACCGATATGAAGAACGAAGGCGGCGCGCAATTTTTCGGCGGCGACCAGTTCGATGCCCTTTTGCCGGTCGCATACCTGCAACGGCTGGCGCGCCGCCATAGCCCCCTTGATTTTACCGAGTTCGGGCGCGACCCAGCCTGACGGCATCCTGCCGATTCTCTCGGCATTGCCACGCTGCAGTGCACAATGTTTGCGCAAACCGCTCCCTGAGCTGAATCTCGAACTTCAGCATAACATGCTGTTTTATATCATCTATTTCAAATATTCGCGGTTGGCACGGATCGTGTTAACGGGTCTATGAGAGCGGCGGGTCAACGCCTCCGCTTTGATTGGGCATCCCAATGAAGGGACCCGCTGGCAGCGCTGCCTTCGACGACTGGTTTGGCACCTGTGCCAGCGCCGGCCGTTGCAGGCAGCGCTTTTTTTTGACGCGGCATCGCGCAACGCGAACGGCGTGGAACGGGAGATCGGGATGACAGGCACCATTACTCAGACCGCGGGGCCTTCGAAAGCACCACTTTCGCGCCGCTCGCTGCTGAAGACCAGCGGCACGGCAGCCCTGCTGGCGGCCGCCAAGACACTTGTTCCAGGCGGCGCCAATGTTGCGTGGGCTGCGGGTCCCGAAACAACCAAGGCAGTACTCGGCTACATCGCATTGACCGACGCTGCGCCGCTCGCCATCGCCAAAGAGAAAGGCTTCTTTGCCAAATATGGCATGCCCGATGTCGAGGAGACCAAGCAGGCGTCGTGGGGCGCACTGCGCGACAACGTCGTGCTCGGCTCGCAAGGCAACGGCATCGACGGCGCGCACATTCTGACGCCGATGCCTTACTTGATCTCGACCGGCAAGGTCACGCAGGGCAACGTGCCGATGCCGATGTATATTCTCTCACGTCTCAATTTGGACTGTCAGGGCATCTCGGTTTCGAAAGAATATGCAGACCTCAAAATCGGCATCGACAGCTCGCCCCTGAAGGCGGCTCTGGAAAAGAAGAAAGCTGCGGGCAAAGAGGTCAAGGCCGCCGTCACGTTCCCGGGCGGAACCCACGACTTGTGGATGCGCTATTGGCTGGCCGCTGGCGGCATCGATCCCGATAAGGACATCCAGACCATCGTCGTTCCGCCTCCGCAAATGGTCGCCAATATGAAGGTTGGCACCATGGACGTATTCTGCGTCGGCGAGCCGTGGAACGAGCAGCTGGTCAATCAGGACATCGGCTATACCGCGACGACCACAACCGAAATGTGGAAAGGCCATCCCGAGAAGTGCCTTGGCATGCGCGCGGCTTGGGTCGACAAAAATCCAGTCGCCGCCAAAGCCCTCGTCATGGCGGTGCAAGAAGCTCAGCAGTGGTGCGAGGCGTTCGAGAACAAGGCCGAGATGGCCAAAATTGTCGGGCAGCGCCAGTGGTTCAACGTGCCGGAAGCCGACATTATCGGCCGCATCAAGGGCGATGTGAATTACGGTCTCGGCCGCACGGCGTCCGACAAAGCTCTGGCCATGAAGTTCTGGGCCAACGGCGCCAGTTATCCCTTCAAGAGCCACGACATGTGGTTCGTCGCCGAAAACATCCGCTGGGGCAAACTCGACCCCGCAACCGACATCAAAGGCCTGGTTGATAAGGTCAACCGCGAAGATGTCTGGCGCGAAGCCGCAAAGGCTCTGGGCGTTGCTGCTTCAGATATTCCGTCCGGCACATCGCGCGGCCAAGAGACTTTCTTCGACGGCAAGATCTTCGATCCTGAAAATCCCAGTGCCTATCTGCAGTCGCTCTCCATCAAGCGCGTTGCGTAATGCCGACTTGTGAGACGCACGATCTTATGACGGGAGCCGGTCAATGAACGCTCTGACGACGACTGAAAAACTTATCGCAACAGCGGCCGGCCCCGTCCCGGTTTCCGTTGCCGCAGCCTCGGGCGCTCCCATCGCCGCCGCCGCTGTCAACCGCAAACCAGCTGCGGATTGGCAACCCGCGGTGCGCGAAGTCTTAGCGCATATCATTCCGCCCCTGGTTGTCTTCGTCGCCCTTCTGCTGTTCTGGGAATTGGCGTGCTCGGGGCCAAAGTCAGCGCTGCCATCGCCAACCAAGATCTGGGCCGAAGCCAATGATCTGATCATGCATCCGTTCTTCGTCAACGGACCGCAGGATCTAGGCCTTGGCTGGCGCGTGCTCACCAGCCTTCAGCGCGTCGCCATCGGCTTCAGTATTGCAGCCGTCATCGGCGTCCTGATGGGCGCGGTTGTCGGACAAAGTGTATGGGCCATGCGCGGCTTGGATCCCATTTTCCAGGTTCTGCGCACGGTCCCGCCGCTCGCTTGGCTGCCGATTTCACTCGCTGCCTTTCGAGATAGCGCGCCGTCGGCGATTTTCGTCATCTTCATCACAGCCGTCTGGCCGGTCATCATCAATACCGCAGTCGGCATCCGCAACATTCCGCAGGACTACCGCAACGTCGCCGAAGTCCTGCGCCTCAACCACTTTGAATATTTTTGGCGCATCATGGTGCCAGCCGCTGCCCCCTACATTTTCACAGGCCTCCGGATCGGCATCGGCCTGTCGTGGCTGGCGATCGTTGCAGCCGAGATGCTGACCGGCGGCGTCGGCATCGGGTTCTTCATCTGGGATGCCTGGAATTCGTCGAAGCTCTCCGACATCGTCGTCGCGCTCGCTTACATCGGCTTAACCGGCTTCGTTCTCGACAGGCTTGTCGCCCTCGTCGGCCGGATCGTCACACGCGGCACCTCACAAGGCTGAAGGAGCTAACATCATGATCGCACCCGTTCAGCCAAAACTTCACACCGCCTACGTCAACCGGCCGGCAGGCAGCGCATTTCTGAAACTTGAGCACGTCGACAAAACGTTCAAGCGCGACCGCAAGACCTCACATGTTCTGAGTGACGTCAACCTGACGCTGCGCGAGGGCGAATTCGTCTCGATCATTGGTCACTCGGGCTGCGGAAAATCGACGATGCTCAATGTCATCGCCGGACTGACGCAAGTCACGAGGGGCGTTGTTCTGCTTGAGGATCAGGAGGTCAAAGAGCCCGGACCCGACCGCGCCGTCGTGTTCCAAAACCATTCCTTGCTGCCGTGGCTGACGGTCTACGACAACGTCAAGATTGCCGTCGACAAGGTGTTCCGTGCCGTCAAGTCACGTGCCGATCGGCATGAATGGGTCATGCACAATCTCGAACTCGTCAACATGGCGCATGCCAAGGACAAACGGCCAGCGGAGATTTCCGGTGGCATGAAACAGCGCGTCGGCATCGCCCGCGCGCTCGCGATGGAACCAAAAGTGCTGCTGATGGACGAGCCATTCGGTGCGCTCGACGCGTTAACGCGCGCGCAACTGCAAGATTCGGTCATGGAAATTCATGCCCGGCTGGGCAGCACGGCGATCATGATCACACACGACGTCGATGAAGCGGTGCTGCTGTCCGATCGCATCGTCATGATGACCAATGGCCCGTCCGCAACAATCGGTGAGGTCCTCGACGTCAAACTAGCCCGCCCCCGCAAGCGTCTCGATCTCGTAGCCGACCCAACGTACATCCGCTGCCGGGAATCGGTGCTCAAATTTCTCTACGAGCGTCACGCGACGCCAAACCTCGTGGCAGCGGAGTAGTCCAGGATGGCAACCCGCAAGTCCCGCCTGCTGGTTATCGGCAACGGCATGGCCGCACTGCGGCTGCTGGAGGAAATCGTCGCGCTGGCGCCGAACCGCTTCGAGATCACCGTCGTCGGCGAGGAAAGCGAACCGGCCTACAATCGTGTCTTGCTGTCGCCGTTGCTGGCCGGTGAAATCACCAGCGCTGACGTCCGCATGAAACCGCGCGCCTGGTATGGCGCCCACGGCATCACGCTGGCGACCAGCGTTGAGGTGACCGCACTCGATACGGCCGCAAAAAGTGCGCGCCGTTCGGATGGCCGCGATGTGCCGTTCGATAGCTGCGTGCTTGCAACCGGCTCAGCGCCCATCCGCCTGTCGTTTCCAGGCTCGGACCTCCCCGGCGTTGAAGTATTCCGCGCGCTTGACGATATCGCGCGGCTTGCCGGTCCCAGCGCGCGTGCCGCCAATGCCGTCGTCATCGGCGGCGGCCTTCTGGGCATCGAAGCGGCATACGGTCTCAAGCGCGCAGGCGCGCACGTCACGCTGGTCCATTTGATGGACCAGCTGATGGATCGCCAGCTTGATGCCAGCGCAGCTGCCCTTTTGAAATGTGCAATCGAGAGAAAGGGTATATCGGTCTGCCTGAGTGCAGAAACCGCGCGCGTCGAAGGCCGCGGCAAGGCCGAAAAGCTGGTCCTTAAAGACGGCCGCGAAATCGACGCCACCCTGGTCGTGATGGCCGTCGGCATCAAGCCGCGCAGCACATTGGCCGTTGAGGCCGGCATCTCTTGCCGTCGCGGCATTGCGGTCGACGACCGGATGGAAACCGATAGTCCGGGCATCTACGCCATCGGCGAATGCGCGGAACATCGCGGCGCGGTCTATGGACTGGTTGAGCCGGCCTATGAACAGGCGCGCGTCGCGGCACGCGCTCTATGCGGTCTTGACGCTACGTATTCCGGCACAGTGCTTGCGACCAATCTCAAAGTCTCCGGCGTTCCCGTCTTCTCGGCGGGCGACTTTGAAGGCGCTGGCAGTGATCCCGTCTTATGGCGGGATGAAATGAGCGGAAGCTATCGCAAATTTGTCATACGCGACGACAAGCTAGCGGGCGTTGTGCTGGTCGGCGATACGACCGACGCGCTGTGGTACCGCGATCTGATCCGCAGCGGCGAACCCATTACGCCGTTCCGGTCCACACTATGCTTTGGCCGCGCCTATGCGGAGGCCGCATAATGACCGCCGAAGCCTTCTCCGACGAACAAAAGCGCTATCTCGAAGGTTTTGTATCGGGCGTCCAAACATCGCGCGCTGCCGCAGGACTAAAGCCGCTCGGCGGGATTGGCGGCGGCACGCTGGAACCGTCAGGGCCGGACGCTGTCCATCTCAAAGCCATGGCCAAGACGGAAGCCGCCGGCAAAAAACTTTCCAATGAAGAGAAAGCCAAGCGCGATGACCATCCATTCGAAGCCTATGCGCGGCTCAAGACCGAAGCCGCAGCCGGTCAATTTCCAAAAGGCATCGACAATTTCCGTTGGCGTTTCCACGGATTATTCTACGTCGCACCCGCACAAGAGTCGTTCATGTGCCGCCTGCGCATTCCAAACGGCATTCTCTCACACGCCCAGTTTGCCAGCGTTGCCGATCTCGCAGATACGCACGGCGGCGGCTACACGCATGTGACAACACGCGCCAATCTTCAAATTCGCGAAATCAAAGCGGAGAATGGTCCCTCGCTGGTCGAAAATCTGTCCAGTCTCGGCCTAACGCCCAAAGGCTCCGGCGCCGATAACATCCGCAACGTCACCGGCTCGGCGACCGCCGGCATCGATCCCGCTGAACTCATCGACACGCGGCCTCACGCCCGTGCCTGGCATCATCACATTCTGAATTGCCGGGCGATGTTTGGCTTGCCGCGCAAATTCAACGTGGCGTTCGATGGCGGCGGCGCGATCCCGACGCTTGAAGATACCAATGACATCTCATTCACAGGGGTGATGGCCGACACGGCCGCCGCGACCGGGCCGGAGATTTATTTCCGGCTGGGTCTCGGAGGCATTACCGGCCACAAAGATTTCGCCCGCCCAACCGGCGTCTACGTCAAGCCATCAGACGCCACCCGCGTTGCCGACGCCATTATCCGGGTCTATATCGATCACGGCGACCGCACCGACCGCAAAAAATCACGCCTGAAATATGTGCTCGACGCCTGGGGCTTCGAAAAGTTCTTGGCCGAAGTCGAAACCCGGCTCGCCATGCCGCTGTTGCGCCTCGCTGACGATCAGGTTGCGCCGGCAAACCTCCAGGATCGCCTTGCTCACGTCGGCGTGCATGCCCAAAAACAGGCCGGCAAAGTCTGGATGGGCGTGGTGCTGCCGGTCGGTAAGATGACCAGCGATCAGATGCGGGCCATCGCAGCAATCTCACGGGACTTTGGCGATGGCGACATTCGTCTGACGGTCTGGCAGAACCTGCTGATCTCAGGCATCGACGCCGGGTACGCGCTCGACGTTGAAAACGCACTGCAGGCCATTGGCTTGACTTCAAAAGCCAGCAGTATTCGCGCGGGCCTCGTGGCGTGTACGGGCGCACCGGGTTGCAAGTTTGCAGCAGCCAATACCAAAGCCACGGCCGAAGCGATCGCTGCTTATGTCGAACCGCGCATCGTGCTCGACAACCCGATCAATATCCATCTCACCGGCTGTCATCATTCGTGCGCTCAGCATTACATCGGCGATATCGGCATGATTGCCTCCAAGATACCAGTCGAGCCCGGCTCCGACGATACCGTTGATGGCTTCCACATTCATATTGGCGGCGGCTTTGGGGCCCATGCCGCCATCGCTCGCGAGCTGTTTGCGAATGTCCCTGTCGAAAATTGCCCTGCCGCCGTTTTGCGCATTCTGAAAGCCTACCTCAGCCACCGCGCGGATCCCGGCGAGACGTTTGTGACCTTTGCCCAGCGCACTGAGATCGCAACGTTCAAGGCGCTTGTATCAGCCGAGGAGACGGTCGAATGACGATCCACGATCCCTCTCCAAAGCCCGTGCCACTGATACCGGAAACCGCGCCCTTCACGATCGAACAGCGCTCATGGCTCAACGGCTTTTTTGCAGGCCTGCTCTCGCTCGATCATCAGCCGGGCATCAGCGCCGTCAATGGCATGCCCGATGTCGCCGCCAAGGCCCTGGCTGGCGATGACGACGACGCGCCGTGGCATGATCCGTCGATGGCTTTGGACGAACGCATGAAACGAGCCGAGGCCCGCCCCCTGCGCCGCAAGGTGTTTGCGGCGATGGCGCAGCAGGACTGCGGCCAGTGCGGTTACCTTTGTGAATCCTACGCCGACAAACTGACGAGTGGCGAAGAAAAGCGCCACAATCTATGCGTGCCCGGGGGAAAAGACACCTCACGCATGCTCAAATCATTGATGCTGGAGGCGCAAAATTCGCCGCCTTCGCACATCGCGGTGACGCCAGCGCAATCCGCAGCAACGCACATCGCACCCGCTCAGCGCGGCTATTCGCGCGAGCAGCCGGTAACGGCTATCTTCAAGTCAGCACTTCGGCTCAACGGCGACGACTCTGAAAAGGATACGCGCCACGTGGTGTTCGATATTGCGCAGTCTGCGATCGCCTACGAGCCGGGCGACAGCTTCGGGCTGATGCCCGCCAACGATCCCGCCCTCGTTGAGGCGGTGCTGACAGCGATGAAAGCACCGGCGGAATTTCCTCTCGGCGGCAAGACGTTTCGGCAGGCGCTGCTGGAAGATTACGCACTCGGGCTCGCGCCCGACATGCTGTTTGAGTTTGCTAGCTACATGGTCGGCGGCCCACGCCGTCAAAAGCTAAAAGCGCTAGCCAAGGGTCAAGACCCTGACGGCGATGCAGCGACCTTCGACGTGCTCGGCGTCCTCGAAGCGTTCGGCCCGATGCATCCTGATCCCGAAGCTTTCGTCGAGTGCCTTGAACCGCTGCAGCCTCGGCTTTACTCGATTTCATCGTCGCCGCTCGCGTCACCTGGCGAGCTGCACTTGACCGTCGATGCCGTTCGCTACGCAATCGCCAGCCGCACGCGCCACGGGGTGGCATCGACGTTTTTGTGCGATCGGATCGCCGACGGCGGCACGGTCAGCGTATATGTCCAAAAGGCGCACGGTTTCGGTTTGCCAGCCGACCCTTCGACAGCCATCATCATGGTCGGACCCGGCACCGGTGTTGCCCCCTTCCGGTCGTTCCTCTGGCACCGCCACGCGCAGAAGGCCACAGGCAAAGCCTGGCTGTTCTTCGGGCATCAGCGCGAAGCCAGTGACTTTTACTATCGCAACGAGTTTTCAGAACTGCTGATGTCGGGCGCTCTGACAACGCTCTCGACGGCATGGTCACGCGATGGCGATACCAAGGTCTACGTTCAAGATCGCATGCGGGAAGTGGGTGCCGAGCTCTGGTCATGGCTCAAGGCGGGCGCCCACGTTTACGTCTGCGGCGACGCCAAAAGGATGGCCAAGGACGTCCAAGCAGCGCTCGCTGATATCGCCGAGGCCCACGGCCACATGAGCGCTGCAGGCGCGCAGGATTTTGTCGCCGAACTGAAGGCCGCCGCCCGCTATCAGACGGATGTCTATTGATGGCGGATGGATCGCAAGTGAGCCTCCGGTCTGTTCGTACAACGTGCCCGTATTGCGGCGTTGGCTGTGGGGTAACGGCCGTGCCCGATGGGCTCGGCGGCGCGACAGTGACCGGCGATACCGAGCACCCGGCGAATTTTGGCCGCCTGTGTTCGAAGGGCTCAGCACTTGGCGAGACGCTCAATCCAGCAACGCGCCTGCTGCATCCAGAAATTGCTGGCACACGGGTCGATTGGGACCACGCCACGCGTCACGTCGCATCCGAACTGCAGCGCGTTCGCCAGACCTACGGGCCCAAAGCGATCGCCTTTTACCTTTCATGTCATCAAGGTCGGCAGATAGCGCTCGCTCTCGGCGAGGCCGAGACCGCAGGTGGGCATC
>JANMOL010000497.1:0-2358 GCA_031369245.1 Hyphomicrobium sp.
GTTCAAAGGCGGCAAAGGGGTTGCGACCTACATCGGCGTGCTCGCTGGCTTGTTCTGGCAAGCGGCCGCGGTGTTTGCCGTCGTCTGGCTGGCCATTGCAGCCGTCACCCGGCTGTCGTCGCTCTCGGCGCTGGTTGCGGCCATCGCCGTACCGGTGTTTTTGTTTTGGATGCGGCAACCGGAACTTGCCGCTCTGGCCGCCCTGATGACGCTGCTGCTGTTTTGGAAACACCGCGCCAATATCAAACGCCTGCGTACCGGAAAGGAGCCAAAAATCGGTGCGAAAGGCTGAACCAGAAATGCCCTTCACCGCCGCTCCGCTGCCAACCGCAAAACTCGGGCCGGACGAAGCCTTGGCCTGCCTGCGTCTCATCCGTTCTGAAAATGTCGGGCCCGTCACCTTTCGCGAATTGATCAATCACTTTGGCGGCGCGGCCGTTGCGCTCGAGGCCCTACCCGAGCTTTCTCACCGCGGCGGCAGCAAACGTCCGATCCGCATTTGCACGGTTGCGGCCGCGGACGCGGAATTGTCAGCAGCTGCAAAATGCGGTGCGCGGCCGGTGTTCACGATCGAGCCTGGATATCCAGCAGCACTGGCAGCCGTCGATGCGCCGCCGCCGCTGCTCTACATCAAAGGTCACGCCGAACTGTTCGATCGGCCCGGTATCGCCATCGTCGGATCGCGGCTGTGCTCGGCGGCTGGTGCCAAGCTTGCAGCCATGCTGGCCCGCCAGCTGGGGGACGCCGGCTATGTCATCGTCTCTGGCCTTGCGCGCGGCATCGACGGCGCCGCGCACGAGGCGGCCATCGCCGGCGGTACGATCGCCGTTGTGGCCGGCGGGATCGATATGATCTATCCGCCCGAACACACCGGCTTGCATGCGCGCATCGTTCGCGATGGCTGCATCATCACCGAACAACCGCCCGGCTATGTCGCCCGCGCGCAGGATTTCCCGCGCCGCAATCGCATTATTTCGGGCGTGTCGCTCGGTGTGGTGATTGTCGAAGCGGCTGCGCGCTCCGGCACGCTGGTCACCGCGCGCTATGCGGCCGAACAGGGCCGCGAAGTGTTTGCCGTGCCCGGCCACCCGCTCGATCCGCGTGCTGAAGGCACCAACAAACTGATCAAGAATGGCGCAACGCTAATCACGGACTCAGCCGACATTCTCGAAGCCATGCAGCCAATCTCGGGGCTTAATCACATGCGGGAAACAACCCAGCCAGTTCCGGTTGCGCGGCTGCCATCGTTGCCAATTGCGCCGCCGAGCGTCGGCGATCGCGAACGCGATATGGTGCTAACTGCGCTTGGTCCAGCGCCCGCCGACCTCGACGCCATCATTCGAACCACCGGCCTGCCGAGCCGGTCGGTGCAAATTGCACTGGTCGAATTGGAACTCGCTGGCCGCTTAGCGCGGCCCGGACCGGGGTTGATCGCCTTGCGCATGGCCTGAGGGATCGCTTTACAGTGCGGCTGGTGATGCCCGGCGTTGCGCCTCGGCGTGCGACAGGGCCAACAAGCCGACCAGCGTCTCGCAGCCCTCCTGGCGGGCAATTTCCTGCAATTCACCCAGTAAGTCGGCTAGATACATCAACCGCTCGGCACGTTCGTTTGGCAGTGACTGAGCCCGGCCCGCCGCCGAAGGTTGTGTGTTGTCGCCCATTCCTCGCCCCGCAATGCCTGTTGCCCTCAGCAGTTGCAGCGAGCAATAGTGGATACTTCCTATGGTTGCAACACGTGTTCATAGGGCCAATTGGAGATAGTGTTTTGCCAGTTTGACAGGGCTGCGGCGATCAACCATGTTCCGCGCCCACCCTCCATCGACGGATCAAAGCGCGGAAAACCGGTTGTCCGGCCCGCTCAACCGGGCGGGTCAGCCCGCCAAGGAGCGCCAGCGCGAGATGAACGTCGTCATCGTCGAATCCGCCGCCAAAGCCAAGACCATCAACAAATACTTGGGGCCGGGCTACAAGGTCATCGCCTCATACGGCCATGTGCGCGATCTTCCGGCCAAAGACGGCTCGGTCGAGCCTGATAACGATTTCACCATGCACTGGGATATCGACGGCAAAGCCCAGAAAATCATGCGTGAGATCGCGGAAGCCGTCAAAACCGCTGATAAATTGATCCTCGCAACCGACCCCGATCGCGAGGGCGAGGCGATTTCCTGGCACATTCTGGAAATTCTTACCCAGAAGAAGGTGCTCAAAAAGGGCATCGAGATCGAGCGTGTGGCGTTCAACGCCATTACCAAGCAGTCGATCCTGGCAGCCCTCAAAGAACCGCGCCAGATCGATCAGCCGCTCGTCGAGGCCTATCTGGCGCGCCGCGCGCTGGATTATCTCGTCGGCTTCACGCTC
>JANMOL010000513.1:0-1786 GCA_031369245.1 Hyphomicrobium sp.
GTTTGCGTCCGGCGGTTCGGCTTGCGCGAAGCTGGCCGCCGGACGCGGAGGTCTATTTAACGGCTGTCCAGCAAAGCCGCGCTTGCGGCCAGCCCGACGAAGGCGAGCCGGAAGCGGCTATTTAAAAAACGCGTCGGCGCGCATGCCCGGCAGCAGCGGGACTGCACCTTCGAGATCGATGGTGACTTCGAGCACTTCGACATCGGTCGGGCGGCGTGCGCCGCGCAGCGCAAACTTCGGTGAGGCCAGCGTCGGGGCCAATTCCGTCACGCGGCCGTCGAACTCGCGGTCCGGGTAGGCGTTGCTCTTGACCTTGACTTTGCTGCCGACCTTGACCTTCGAGACATCATGCTCGTCGAGTTCGGCCTTGAGGCGGACAACCGACATGTCGCCGATGACGGCCAGGGCCTGCTCGGGGCTGGGTGCCACCATCTCGCCGGCCTTGGCTGGCAGCTGCAGGATCGTGCCGGCGACGGGCGCACGGATGCGGGTTTTTTCCAATAGCGCCTCGGCCACCGCGACGTCGGAACGCGAGGCTTGCAGCGCTGATTCCAATCGGCTCGGGGCGGGGACGTCCGATTTGGCTTGTGCGGTGGCGTAGGCCGCGCGGTCCTTTTGCAGCTTGTCCTTGGCGCTCGTCAGATTGCGCCGCGCGTCCGTGATGCGGGCCTCGGTGCCGGTGCCCTGGCGCTTGGCTTGCAATTCGTATTCGAGTTCGAAGCGGGCGTTGGTCAGCGAACGTTCGGCTGAGAACACGGCGTCTTCGGCTTTGCGGACATCTTCGCGGGCCTTGTCGAGGGCTTGGGCGTCGCGTTCACGCTTGCGCGATGCGGCTTCGGTTTCAGCGGCCTGCAGGCGGGCCCGGGCTTCATCATCGTCGAGCCGGATCAGCAGTTCGCCGTCTTCCACCTGATCGTTGAGTTTGACGGTGACTTCGGCAATGCGGCCGAGCAATTGCGCGCCAATCCGCACCAGACCGGTTCTCGGTTCAACACGGCCGGGGGCGGCGGCCACCCAGTCGATTTTTGAAGCGGTTGCGACGGCAGCCTTGACCGGCTCGTCTTTGGCAGGCGTCGCAATCGAAACGCCCGAACGTGAAATCGCCAGCGAGCCGAGCGCACCGGCGCCTGCTGCAAGCAGGAGAAAAAGCAAGGCGGGTGCAACGCGCGAGCGCGGCGCGGTGCGCGGACCGGCGTCGTCATCACGGTTTTGAGTGCTCATGGGTGATCCTCCTTTAAGGTGCCAGTGCTAGTCCGGTTGTGAGCCCGGGCAAGCAACAGGGGCGACGCTATCGATCATAGAACGGCACGGCTGTTTCGGGTGGAACAGGTTTGCACATTGGTTGCGTTTTTTATCGTCGTGGCGAGCGGCGGGGGCCATCACGAGCCAGCGCGCGCAAAAAGCAAGAGGCCCCGGGGGTCTCATGCCCGGGGCCTTGGTCTGTCGCGTCACGGGGGAAACGGGTTCAAGGCTTCATGCGGGGTTCGACATGGCGGCCCGCTGGCGGCTGAGCTGTGTGGCTACTGGCACATTTCGCGCAGCGTCCAGCTGACGATCTGGCAGCGCTCGTTGCCGTTTTTGTCGACCGAGCACTTGCGATTGGGCAGGCGCTGGTAATCGCAGTAATAGCCGCCCGGCGCGTGGCCCGAGTAGCCGTGCATGGCCTTGGAGAAGGTGTAATCCTGAACAAACACATCCTTCCCGCCGCCGCCGGCTTGTGCGGCGCTGCCGGTTGCGAGCATGGCGCCAGAGGCGGCTGCAAACGCGGCGGCCAGGGCGAAGGTTT
>JANMOL010000562.1:0-3245 GCA_031369245.1 Hyphomicrobium sp.
CCTTCGTCGCCGGGCGAACAATATCAACTCCGCGCAACGGCCCGCGCTCGAGTTTTTCCAGCGCGACGCGCACTGCGGTTATGCGTTTGTCGGCGAGGCAATGCGCGGCAACGCGCTCGGCAAACGTCTCGACGAGATTGATATGGCCGCCACGCGCGAGCGCAACGATGCAGTCGATGATGTCCGCGTACGATGGCACTTCGACCATCTCGTCATCGAGGCTGAAAATATCTTTGGCCAGCCGCGCCTCGACTGAAAAGCGAACCTTCTGCGTGACGCCCTGCTCCTCGGCGTAAACGCCGACATTGCAATCAACGACGAGATCGCGCACGAAAATCGTGTCGCCAATCTCGCGCGCCTTGGCAGCGGCCTTCTTTTTCTTGGCGGCTTCAGCGGCTTTGTCGCCGACCGGCTTTTTCTTTTTTTCGCTCATGCAACGGATCTTTCGAGAGGGCTGGCTTCGAGGGTGCCGCCTTCGATGGGGACTGTGGCCCGGATGGCCGTGTCGATATCATCGCGGACAGCTTTGACAAGTTCGGCGTCGAGTACGCCGGTCCGGCCGGACCGGCACAAGGCTCCGCGAAAGCCGATGATGGCTGGCTGAAGGGCGACGATTTGAGCGATGTGCGCGCGGCGCAGCGAGCCCGCGAGCCCGGAGACAAGGCCATGCCGGCGCGCGGCGGCGACGAAGTTTGCCAGTGTTTGCGCGTCGAGGATGTCTGGTAATGCACCCGTGGCTTTGCCGGCGGTATCGAGCATGACACCTGCAAAACCTGCGGCGGCGAGTGCAGGCAGCAGTGTGAGGTCGGGTGCGCGATCGGCCATCAACACCGCAATACGCCGAACACGCCCCAGATCAAGCCGCCCGAGAGCCGCGATCGACGCCCGAGCATCGCCATCCCCAAAGAAACCAATTTTGACGGCATCGACTCCGAGCGCCGCCATAGCCTGCGCAGCCGCGCTTAGGACATCGGGATCAGCCGGTAAATCGCCAACCGTCGCACTGACGCCGGCGCGGCCTGCAATGGCTGTCACGATGGCGCGAATGTCTGCGGGATCCAGTGCGCCGAGGGCGCCGCGCGATGGCTCTTTGCAATCGATGATGTCGGCGCCGGCGGCATGCGCGAGCAACGCTTCCCCGGCCCCTGTCACGCTTGCGAGAAACGCTGGTGCGCCCGGTCTCAGGCTCTCGAACATCAAAAAATCCCAGGATGGCCAAAGGCCAGACGGGCTGGCGCTCAGGCAATTGCGAAAATGCGCGATTGCTCGGCCAGAACCGCCGCATGATCGCGCCTTTGTGCGTCGGTCAACTGGACTGCTGCATCTTGCACGACACTCGCCTGTCCGGGCGCGAGACGCAAGATGCGGGTGCCGAGTTGCACGGCCTCAGTGCGGTCATGGGTAATGAAAATGACCGTCGTCGGCTGGCGGTTCCACAGCTCGCTCAGGAGCTGGCGCAGGCTCTGCGCGGTCGGGTCATCGAGTGAAACAAACGGCTCATCCATCAACAAAATCGCAGGCTCTAAGATAAATCCTCGCGCCAGCGCAGCGCGGCGCTGCATCCCGAGCGACAGCCGTTCGGGATAGGCGGTTGCGGCTTGCGTCAAGCCGACGCGGTCAAGCATCTCGGGGATTTTGGCGTGACGCGGATCACCGTCCGGAACGACCAGCGCGATATTTTCGTAAACCGTACGCCACGGCAGCAGGCGCGGCGACTGAAAAATATAGGTCAGGCGGTCGCGGCCGGGCCCGAGATCGATTTCGCCCTCGTAGTCTGGATCAAGCCCGGCGATGATGTTGAGCAAAGTCGACTTTCCGCAACCGGACGGTCCTGTAATGACCAGGAACGAGCGCGGCGCGACATCGAACGATACGTCACGCAGCACCACCTGCTCGTCGCGCTTGGCGAGGGCTGGAAAAATCTTGCGCGTGACGCGCACGCGCAGCGGCTCGTCGGCCGTGTTGTCTGCTACCGCCGCCATCGGTTCACCCGGGCTTGCAGCGGCTGCAAAATGGTAAATTCAATAATTTGCACGATCACGATGAAGCCCAGCGCATAGGCGAGAATGGTCGTGACGTCGAATTCCTGGAACGCGATATTGAGTTTGTAGCCAACGCCGCTCGAGCGTCCAAAGGCCTCGACTACGAGGACGATCTTCCACACGAGTGCGAGGCCGGTGCGGGCTGCACCCGCGACGAACGGCGCGAGTTGCGGCAACGTGACGTGGCGCATGGTTTTCGCCCAGCCGAATTTATAAATCGCGGCCATCTCGGCCAGATCACGCGACAGGCTGCGCGCGCCTTCGCGCATCGTCACGGCAACACTTGGGATTTTGTTAAGGGCTACGGCGGTTATGGCGGCCACTTCGGTCAGCCCAAACCAAATGTAGCACAGCGTAATGGTGACGAGTGCCGGCAGATTGAGGAACAGAATAACCCAGGCATCGAAAAACTTGTCGGCCGTCTTGGATAGCCCGAGCCCAAGGCCGATGGCCGAGCCGATCGCCATCGCGATCACGAACGCGAACGCCACCCGCATGAGCGTGACGGCGATGTGACGCCACAGCTCGCCATCGGCCGCTTCCCGTCCGAGCACATCGAACACGGCGGCCGGACCCGGCGCATATTTGTTGTCAGCGATCACGGCCGCGAGGTGCCAGACAGCGATCAGTGCCAGTAACGAGCCGAGCGTCCAGCCCAGCCGGCTCAGGGTCGCATGGCCGCCGAGCATAGTGCTAGCCGGCTTGAATGTGGAAGAGGTTTGGATCGAAACGGGTGCCATCGCCGACGAGTTCCGCGTCTCCTAGATCTATCAAAAGCTTGGTCAACTTTTCGGCCGAAACTGTTTCCTCTGGTCCCCATGGGGCCGTAATGCCAGACCTGAAGTAATCTCGGATCGCGATGAGTTCGGCATCAGTCGACGGCTTGATCAACGGGCGCAGGCGTTCCCATGCGGCGTCGGATTTTGCAAGCACGGCGTTGGTATCATCGACGGCGGCCAGCAGCTTTTCGACCGGAAAAGCCTTATCTTTTGCGGCTTTCTCGGACCAAATGAAACCAACGAGCGGCGGCGGCGGTACGATCTCGAGCGTCTTGAGAACGTCCGCCATGCTCAAAAGCTGGCGCGATCCGGTACCCTGCAATCGGGCCGCATAGGTCCAGAAATTCAGCACCGCGTCGAGCCGGCCATTCTTGAATTCTTCCGTGACAAGCGGTGGCGCACCAAAGACCGGCTCGCGCGCGTC
>JANMOL010000611.1:0-2145 GCA_031369245.1 Hyphomicrobium sp.
GCATGACCCGCTACGGCGGCGATTGCTATGGCTACACTCTGCTGGCTGCCGGCTTCGTAGATCTGATTATCGAGACCGGACTCAAGTCCTACGATATTGTTGCCCTCATCCCGATCATCGAACGGGCGGGCGGACGCGTTACGACCTGGGATGGCGAGCCTGCAACATCAGGCGGTAACGTCGTCGCCTCAGGCGACCCACGGCTCCACGAGGCAGCCCTCAAAGCCATCGCCGGCAGCCGCCGCTGAATGCAGCGTTCACGCGGCCGGTATGGCAACGCTCATATAGGCGTCGAACGCGGCCCAGAACCGCTGCCGGATCGCGTCATTCTCCTGCAGAATTTCATGCCGCGATCCGGGCATCAGGATGTGGCCGCCAATCTTGAGATCAACCGCGAAGTCTTCAATCGAACGCGGCGTCACGATCTGGTCGGCACCAGCCGCAAACAGTAGCATCGGCACGGTGATGCTGTGGGGATAATCCGGCCGCTGCAGCATTTCGCAGCTCCGCAGCGCCGACTTCAGCCAGCCAACGGTTGGCGATCCGAGGCCAAGTTCGGGTGCAGTTTCGAGCACCGCCTTGTTGCGGTCCCAGCGCACGGTATCTGAGGTCAGATCGTTGCCCTCAAAGTCCAGCAGTTCTTCGGGCGTGTCATCGCCGCCCTGCACGTAGGCCGTTGCCAGCCCAAACGTGCCCGCGAGTTCCGCATAGGCCCGCGCCAGCTTGCGGCGGCGGCCGATCATTGCCTCATGAATTTGAATCATCGGAGCCGTCAAAATCATCCGCTCGAACCAGCTGTCTTCGGCTTGGGCATTGCGCAGCAGGATGTTGCCACCCATCGAGTGCGCCAGCGCGATATAGGGTCCAGGCAGCACTGGCAGCACGACGTCGTTCATAAAAATCGCCAGATCGCGGTCGTATTCGGTGAAGCCAACGACGTGGCCCTTGCGCGGATTGGACAGGCGGCGCTCTGACCCGCCCTGGCCGCGCCAATCCAGGATCGCCACGGCAAATCCGCGCCGCCGTAGATCCGCAATGACTTCAAAGTATTTTTCAATCCACTCGCCGCGTCCGGGAAAAATGCACATTGTGCCGCGCGCCGGCCCGCGCGTCGGCTGCCACAACGCCGAACGCAATTGCGTGCCGTCGTATCCGGTCACCGGCACAATCTCAGCCCCGCTTGGCACCGGATTGATCGCCATCGACACCAGTTTCATTGCCTGCGCCCCTATCGAATGCGGTCCAGCCTTGCTCACGCGGCGGTGGTCGTAGTCATCGTCGGGCCGTGCGTTGCACGTTGCACGTTGCCCGTTGCCGGTTGTCCGTTGCCCGGCCCGCCGGCGTCATGCACGGCTCGGCGTCACCCGGCCAGGACAGTTGTACTGTACGATCGAAACCATCGGGCGCATGACGCACGGCTGCCACGCAGGCAGGCAAAATGGTGGCCAAAAATTCGCCGCCGGGACGGTCTTGAACCGGCCAGCCCTGTTCCTATTTCAAAGATGCGCCCGCCAAACCCGGGGGCGCAAAACTGAACCGCCTGCGCCCTTAAGGGCAGGCCCCACATGTTGCTTCCCTACTGGAGGATATGTCATGCGACACACTGATTTTACCCCCTTTTACCGCTCAGCCATCGGCTTCGACCGTCTGTTCCAGATGCTCGATCAAGCCTCGGGCTTCGATACCGAGGGCGGCTATCCGCCCTATAACATCGAGAAAACCGGCGACAATGCCTACCGCATTACGCTGGCGGTCGCGGGCTTTGCTGACAGCGAGATGCAGATCGAAGTCAAGGAGCAGACACTGACGGTGTCGGGCGAGAAAAAGCCGGAAACGTCGGAAAAAGCCTATTTGCATCGAGGCATCGCGGCCCGCTCGTTCGAGCGCCGCTATCAGTTGGCCGACCACGTCGACATCAAAGGCGCGGTCTTTGAAAACGGCTTGTTGCACATCGATCTCGTGCGCAATGTGCCAGAGCGGTTAAAGCCGCGCTCGATTGCCATCGGCAGCGCGGCCAGCACCCGGGCCAGCACGCCCCAGATCGAGGTCAGCACCGCCTGATCGCGTTCGAACTGGCCGGCAAGGCTGAACACGACCAATAGCAATCTGGCGGGCACTCACCTCGGGTGCCCGCTTTTTGTTGGC
>JANMOL010000185.1:0-8227 GCA_031369245.1 Hyphomicrobium sp.
GTGATGACGACGTGCTGCAAGGCCAGCTGAGCGACGGCGTGTGCCACACGCTGGGGCTCATCGCGGTCGAGCGGCAATGGCCGTCCGGTCGCGACGTTGCAAAACGCGCAGGCGCGGGTGCAGATCGCGCCCATGATCATCATCGTCGCGTGGCGCTTGTCCCAGCACTCGCCGACGTTAGGGCAGCTGGCTTCTTCGCAAACGGTATGCAGGCCGTGGGCTTTGACGATGGCGCGCGTTGCCGCATAGCCCGGCGATCCGGCCGCTGTGACACGGATCCAAGCGGGCCTTTTCAATACCGGGGTATCTGGCCGCCCGGCCTTCTCGGGGTGCCGGAGCGGCGCGCCGGATTGAGCCCCGCTGCTCGCTTCAGCGCTCGGACCGGTGCGGCTGTCGATGAGTGTGGGCACGTCCGGTCCCTGTGGTTGCTGCTGCGGCCTGCATGGCGAGAGCGATACCCCCGACTATATGGTGAGGCGGGCCCTTGGGGCAACGCCGCGCCTTGCCGCCGGGCGGCAGTGTTGGTTTGCCGCCGGGCGGCGGTGTTGGTTTGCCGCCGGGCGGCGGTGCTGGTTGGCTGGCAGCGGCATCATGCCCGCCTGCCAAGCGCGTACGAGCGGCCCGCAAATACGGTGGCTGCCTTGCGCGGCGGCCGGTCTCTGGCCTATTGCGATATCCGGTTTCGACCCAGCAGTGAGAGCATCCAGTCCCATGAAACTCGTTCGCTTTGGCCCAGCGGGCCATGAGAAGCCCGGCATCGTCGATACGGACGGCAAGATCCGCGATCTGTCGGCCCATGTGCCGGATTTTGCCGGCGTGCACTTGGCGCCGGCCGTGCTCGATACGATCCGCGCGATTGACCCAGCGTCGTTGCCGCTGGCACCCGCTGGCGCGCGCCTCGGCCCGCCGGTTGCTGGCACCCGCAACTTCGTCGCCATCGGGCTCAACTACGCCGACCATGCCAAGGAGACGGGGCAAGAGCTTCCGGCCGAGCCGATCCTGTTCAACAAAGCGCCGACCTGCATCTGCGGCCCGAACGATGATGTGATGTATCCCAAGAATTCCGATCGCATGGATTGGGAATGCGAGATCGCCTTCGTGATCGGCACACGCGCGCGCTACGTCGAGGCTAAGGACGCACTCGGTTACATCGCCGGCTACTGCATTTGCAATGACGTATCCGAGCGGCGCTTTCAGGTGAAGCGCAATGGCCAGTGGGTGAAGGGCAAGTCGGCGGAAACATTCGGTCCGCTGGGGCCGTGGCTCGTTACGCCCGACGAGATGCCCGACCCGCACAGCCTTGCCATGTCGCTCGAGGTCAACGGCGATCGCAAGCAGACAGGGTCGACCTCAACGATGATCTTTCAGATCCCGCAGCTGCTGGCCTATGTGACGGAATTCATGGTGCTGGAGCCAGGCGATGTGATTACCACTGGAACGCCGCCCGGCGTTGGCTCGGCAAAAAAGCCGCCGGAATATCTGAAGGCGGGCGATGTGATGGTGTTGCAAATCGACGGGCTCGGCGCGCAGCGCCAAACGGTCGTGCCGTTCAAGGCTTGACGTGCTCGGACCGCTAAGCCGGCCCCCTTAAGCTGGCCCGCTTAAGCCGGACGGGCGGCCTGCAAGGTCTGCGCATTGATGTCGATCGATGACGCAGCCACCGGCTTGATCGGGAGGAGCGCAAGGCTGATGCCGACGGACGCGAGGGCCAGCAGCGGGATCGATAAAAAGCGGCGATAGGTCATGGCGGCGGTCTCTCAACGGTTGCAATCAGCAATGCGTTGAGTAGCAACTTAGTGCGGCACTCTGGCCAAAGAGCGCCCACCGCGGGGCAGATTTGGGAAAAAGTATGGCCGCCGCGTGTTGTGAACAGCGGCGGCCTAACGATCTTAACCAACATGATGTGCGGCTGCCACGCGTTGGCCAGTGTTAGCCAGTGTTAGCCAGTGTTAGCCGGTGTTGCCGTCAGAGATCGCCGCCGTCCGGGCCGTCGTTATTACCGCGCGGAGCAAATCGCTTCATGAAATCCTGATCGCGACTGTAGCCGATCGCGAGCCGCTGGCGGATTTCATCCCACGAGCGCGGGTTGGCAAGGTTCAGCTGCCCAAGGCCTTCGCGGACGTATTTCAGCTGATCTTTGAGCAATTGTTCGCCGGGCTGCAAACCGTCGTCGGCCTGGGCCGCGTGCTCGATTTCCTCCACCAGGTAGTCAACCAGGTGGGTTTCGGGAAACAGCATGTAGAGCACGAGATCGTCGCGCACGGTGTCTTCGACCGCGGTCAGCAAGGGTTTCTTGCGTTCGTCGCCGCCGATTTCGCTGACCAGTTTGGAATAGACCGCGCTCAAGTCGCGATCCTGCGCATTTTGAAATTCGCGCAGCATCTCGCCAAGCACCATGTTCTTCTTGCTGTGGCTGTCGAGCGCCTTCCAGGCCTCCAGCATGGCATTGCGCGCGGCCTGCGATTGCAGGCGCTGATCGACGAGGCCAGGCGTCAGGCCGATCGCGCCGAGCAACTGCTCGCGGTAGTGCCGGATCAGCTCCGACTGCTCATCATTCGACAGCGGCATGACGCGCGGCAACGCGGCAGCGGGCCTCGCCAGTTCGGCGCGCGGATAATCTTGCGGCGGCAAGCCTGCGTTGGCGTCACGCAGACGGCCTGCATCGAACGCGGGGCGGTGCTGTGCATCATAGTAGCGGCGCTGTTCGGCCGCGAACAGTCCCGGTTCCGCCGCGGCGGTGGCGCGTATCGTGAGCAAGGTCGAATACAGGCTTGGCGTGACGTAGTAGCAATCGTCGGTATTCTTGTCGGGTGCCACCGCTTGGATCGTCGAACCCGCGTTCATGACGCGCAACACCACCCGCTCGTCGTAGGGTGCCATGGTCTTGACCGGTTTTTTGGTATCGCTGTCGAGCTTTGAAAGCGCAACGCGGGATGTAAATCCGCTCACTTCACGGATCGGCTCAAGCGAATGGAGCACGATGTCGGCGTGTTCGCGCGGGCATGGCGCGAGCGCGGCACTGACCAGCTGATCGAGACGGGCGCGATCCTTGGCCGTGTCATCGGTCTTGAAATGCTTGTCGCAGATCGTTGAGAGATACTCGCGCAGTTCGCTGCGAATGCGATACTTCTCGGGGTTGACGCTGATGCTTTCCACAGCTCCGATGTCGGCACCCGCCGTCAGTACCATGCGCACGCGGTCGGCAGCCGATCGCTCCATGACACTCAGATCGGCCATGGCCGAGAAGCCATCACTGTTGGTGATCGGGCGCATGGCGTTGAGCGTCAGCCACGCCGTTTCATAGGGGTGGGGACCAAGGGCGGCGTTGATCGTGGCTTCGAGCTGCGAGGCTGAGCGCGACTTATAGCTTGGCACATCCGACAGCGGCGAGCGCACGGCGTTGGCGCCGAACAGACCCGACATGAAAATCAGTGAGTCGATTGCAAAAGCGATGGCGAGTGCGAGATAGGCCAGCCGGTTGCCATCCTGGAAAGCGTTCCAGGTGACGACGAAGCGGTGGGCCTTGTCGTCGCGCGACAACTCGATGAAATTGATTTTGGTGCGCAGAACTTCAGTGTCTTTGCTCGGCAAGGCGCTATCGGCAAGGCACCTGCGGGCGAAACTGAACAACTCGTCTGCGGACTTGTTGGCGATCAGCTTGTCGCCGCCGACGCAGGTCTGCGCGAACACTTGGGTGCCGGCCTGCAGCGCGAACAGCGGGCCTGCGGCGTCCGCGGTGGCCTTCGGATCGCAATCGAGACCGGAAAGTTGGCCCTTGGTTTCGGGCGTCGCCGACAGTGCATTATAAATATCGCCGCACAGCGATTGGACCTTGGTCAGCCGTTCGGTTGTGGGCTCCGTGCGGAACTCCGATTTCGCGCGCTCGAAGGCTGGCAGCAGGCGCGTTGGGTCCATTTTGGGGCCCGCGTCATCCTTGACGGTGTCTTCGGCCAGCTTGATGCGCTGCTCGGCGGTTTCGGCTTCACCCTTGAGCTTGGCCAAATCGCCGTCGAGGTTGGCGAGTTCGCGATCAATGGCGGCGAGGCGCGTTTCGACCGTGGTCAGACGCTTTTGAGCATCCTTCATGCGCTCTTCGGCGATTTTCTGTGCGCCCTGCAACAAATTGAGCTCGGCCATGCGCTGGCGATAGATCGGTCCGCGGCCTTCTTTGCCGGTGCCCTCGACGCCCTTATCTTCGGCCAAGGCTTCGACGCGCTTGGCATCGACCTCTTTGGCTTTGGCGTCGACATCGGCTTTCTTGGCTGAGAACTCAGCTGCAAGTTCGGGACGGCCTGTTGCCAGGCGGCCTTTTTCCTCGGTCAGCGATATCTTGCGGCCAGCCAAGCCTGCCTGCCCGGATTGGGCAGACGCCATGCGTTCCTGTTGTTCTTTGACGGCGCGGCGGCGGGTTTCGATCTGACCGTTGACGTAACGCTCGATCGCACCTTCCGAACTGGCGGCGACCTTGGCGATTTTGTCGATCTGGGATTCGTAGCCGGTCCAGGCTTCGGACTGAAACAGCGATTCGGCTTCCGTACCGCGGCGCTGGCCGATGGCTTGTTCAATGTCGGTGATGATGCCGGCGACCTGGTTTTGGCCGCGCAATTCAGCTGCCCGCACGCGTTCCGATTGCGGGAAAATTGAGGTGAACAGGCTGTCGAACGAGAAGAACACGCTGGTGGCCATGCAGGCGAGGAACATCACCCACAGCATGGAATTGCGAATGATGACGCGCGTGCCTTGGATGTAGGGTTTGACGATGTCGCTGGCCGCGTAGAGCGCGAACAGGGCGACAAACAGCAGGCCCGCGCCAAACATCAGCAGCTTGTCGCCGGTTTTCGACCAGGCCAGATCTTCAGCCGATGCTTGGCGGACGTCGGCTTGTCCGGTCCATTGCAGCAATAGGGTCATGGCGGCAATAAACAGCAGCAGCCCGATGCCGGCGCCGAGCCAGGTTTGCACCGCTGGATTGACGAGGGCTGATTCTGAGCGCTGGCTTTGAGTATTCATGCCGGTCGCGAAGCTTTCGCCGATCAGCCACGCCACAATCAGCATCACGCCCTGGATGCCGAAGGTAATCATGCCGGAGAGCAGAGGCTCGCCGGTGAAATTGCGCATCCCGTCCCACGTGGTCCAGCCGGAGGCGAGCGACAGGATGACGCCGGTGGCGCCCAGCAAGCCGAGCTGCCAATTGGAGAAAATGGTTTCTTCCAGTGCCGCCCACAGCCGCTTGGCCAACCGGGTCCGCAGCAGCAGTGCGCCAGCGCACAGCAGGAAAAGGGCGGTGCCGAGCGGGCGCGCGTTGAGCGCTAGGCCTTCGATCAAGCTATCGACCATGAGTTTGACGTCCATCCCGCGATTGTCCCTGAAGCGTGGTGCGCGCAACGCAAATCGAGTGGCTATAATGCGCAAAAGACCCGGCTGATTGGCGGCAAGAATAAGACGAATTGTGCTCAGCGCATGAAATTCTTTTTAGGATTCCGCCCGAATGACACGGGGCTAGCCAACTCAGCCATGGGTGGATCATGCTCTCATAGCGCTCATTTACGGCGCTCGGCGTGCTGCCGTGGCCAGACGAAACGAACTGTTATACTGTCCAGGTCCGTGTGGCCCCGTGCCGACGGGATGCGGTCATCTCAGGGCTCACGTTTCATAGGCCAATCATGCCAGCAACTATGACTGACGAGCAGCGCGCCAAGGACCGGGTCAAATTGACGATGGACCGCGCAACCACGATCTTTGCGGAAAAGAACATCCGGTTCACGGAATTGCGCCGCAAGGTGTTTGAGGAAATTGCCTCGACCACGGCCAGCGTCGGGGCCTATGAGGTGCTCGACCGGCTGGCCAAAAAGGGTACGCGGCTGGCGCCCATTTCCATCTACCGCGCGCTCGATGCGCTGTTGGAGGCGGGCGTCGTCCACCGGCTCGAAAGCAAGAATGCTTATTTCGCCTGCGGCCGCCTGCATCAGCCGCGCACTGGCCGCCGTCCGATGTTTCTCAGCTGCGAGACCTGCGGCACGGTCATCGAAACCGACGGGCAAGAAATTTTTGACGCCATCGATGTGGCCGCGCGCGGCGCTAAATTCGAGCCGCGCGTCAAATTCGTTGAAGTGTCCGGCACCTGCACGGAGTGCGCCGCCAAGCGCAAGGATTAGATTTCTCAGCAGTCAGAGTCTGGAGACCTGTTCGTGCCCGTCGAGCCCGCCAGCGATCACGCCCCGCACCACGCCCCGCCCCATGTTCACGGTGAGGCCTGCGGCTGCGGGCACGTGCACGCCCGGCCCGTCGATCCGACAGCGCTGGTGTCGGCGCGCGGGCTGGTCTTCACGCGCGGCGGGCGCGATCTGATTTCCGGTGTCGATCTCGATGTGGCGTCGGGCGAAATCGTCACGATTATCGGCCCGAATGGGGCTGGCAAAACGACGCTCGTGAAATTGATGCTCGGCATCGAGCAGCCAGACCAGGGCGTGGTGCTGCGCCCGTCGGAAACGCGCATCGGCTACGTGCCGCAGCGCTTCGAGGTTGATCGCGCGATCCCGATGACGGTCGAGCGCTTCCTGGCGCTGGGCTTGACGGTTACGCCCGCTGCCGTTTTATCGGCTTTGCGCGAGACCGGCGCTGAGCGGACCGCCAGCCAGCAGCTGTCGAAACTGTCGGGGGGCGAGACGCAGCGCGTGCTGATTGCGCGCGCGCTGTTGCGCAATCCCCACCTGCTGGTGCTCGATGAGCCCGCGCGCGGCGTCGATTATGTCGGCGAGGCCGATCTTTACGAACTGATCGGCCGCCTGAGAGATAGCCGCAAACTGGGCGTGCTGCTGATTTCGCACGATCTCCATGTGGTGATGGCCAAGAGCGACCGGGTGATATGCCTCAACGGCCACGTCTGTTGTTCGGGCAAACCGGAGGCGGTCGCGCAGCACGCCGAATATGCCCGGCTGTTTGGCCCGCAAGCGGCCAGTGCGCTGGCCGTCTATCTCCATCACCACGACCACGCCCACGATCTCTCCGGCACGGCCCATCCCGTGACCGAGCCGGCCGAGGCTCGTCCGCCCGATGGTGGTCCTGCGGCCCGGGAGACGCGCTGAGTGTTCGACTTTCCCGAGCCCTTTGTGTTGCGCGCGCTGGCCGCCGGCATCGGCCTTGCCGTCGTTGCTGCCCCGCTCGGCTGCATCGTCGTTTGGCGGCGGATGGCGTATGTCGGTGAAACGCTGGCGCAGTCGAGCCTGCTCGGCGTGGCGCTCGGCCTCGCGCTCAATATTGATTTGACGCTGGCGGTGATCGTTGCAGCCGTCATCGCCGCGCTGGTGCTGACGGCTTTCGGGCGGCAAAAGCTGCTGGCGCTCGATAGCGTGCTCGGCCTGATGCATCACGCGGCGCTGGCGCTTGGCGTCATCGCCATTGCGCTGCTCAAGGGACCGTCGATCGACCTGATGAGCTATCTGTTCGGCGATGTGTTCGCGGTCACGACCAGCGATCTCTTCTGGGTGTACGGCGGCGGCGCCGTGGTGCTGGCATTAACCGTCTGGCTGTGGCGGCCGCTGGTTCGGCTGTCGCTGCATGAAGATCTGGCGACCGCTGAGGGCATCAACCCGCGCACGCCGCGTGCGCTGTTCGATATTCTGCTGGCCGTGACGATTGCCGTGTCGATGAAAATCGTCGGGATCCTGCTGGTTATGGCCTTTCTCGTTGTGCCGGCGGTGGCGGCCCGGCCATTGGCCTCGACACCGGAGCGGATGGCCGTCATTGCGGCGCTGGTAGCAGCCGTCAGCGTTGTCGCCGGGCTGGCGTTGTCGCTTTATACCGATGCTCCCGGCGGACCGAGCATCGTGCTGGCCATGTGCGGCTTTGCTGCAATCTCCCTGTTGGCGATGGGCCGCCGAGCGAGCTAGAACCTAACACGCGATGGATTGGAGCGGCACGGCATGACGGCAGCGGACGGCATCGGGCTCAAGGCGCGGCATCAGACGATCGCGGTCGTGGTTGGCGACGTGCAGTCTGGCGGCGGCGTGCAGGTTGGCGGCGGTGCGCCGGTCGTTGTTCAGTCGATGACCAACACCGATACCGCCGACATCGCCGGCACGATCAAACAGGTAGCCGATCTGGCGCGGGCGGGATCTGAACTGGTGCGCATCACCGTTGACCGCGATGAAGCAGCCAAAGCCGTGCCGCACATCCGCGACGGGCTGCGCCGCCAGGGTGTCAGCGTGCCGCTGATTGGCGATTTCCA
>JANMOL010000017.1:0-2265 GCA_031369245.1 Hyphomicrobium sp.
CGCCGAAGTTGATTGACGTAAGGCCCAACCGCCGCGCGATGGCATGGGCAACGGGCGCGCCGATGCCAGCTGCCACAACACCGCCGCTGACGTCGAGACCCGGTCGCGATAAGATCTGCAGCGCGCCATCATGGATCGAGCGCAGTTGCTGCTCACGAATCGATGCGGCCGCGATACGCCAGCCATCGATATGGCGCATCTCGCCGTCACGACCAAAGCCGCGCGCCAACCGTGCCAAACTTTCTGGTAACGTTTTCCCGCGCCCGTCAGCCGTCGCGTGTAGATCAACATCATCGGGCAATTCGCCGAGAACGCGGCGCACGTCAGCCATCGTCGCAAACGTATCGCGCGCCAGACCCTGCCATTGGCCAGTCAGCAGCGCGCGGGTGGTGATCGATGAGACCGGTGTGCGTGTGAACCCGCTATAGACCAGTTCGCCGGTTTGCAGCCGTTCGGCGTCGGTCAGGCCCTGCGGACGGTCGCAGGGGATGATGTCGGTTGTCGTCGAGCCCATGTCGATCAGCAGCATATGCGGCTTGAGGCGTGCAACCGCACGCGCCGTCGCAAGGAAATTGGCCGATGCCACAGCGTCGGGGTCAGAGGCCACGGCCGCTGCATCGCCAAAGCCCTTGAGCCCCATGAAAAAGCGCGTGGCGGGCCCAAGCCGCTGTGTGATGTGACGGCTCAGTGTCACAACGCCGTCGCGCCGCGTTGGAAAGAGTTCGCATAATTCGCCGGTCATCGTCACGGCGTGATGGGCGGCATCGTGCGTCACGTCGCGGGCCTGATCTAGCGCCGCGTCGAGCCGGTTGAGACCCTCCCACAGCGGGCATGCGATCTGGCGCACGGCGGCTAACCGGCCGTCCTCGATCCGGGCGACCTTGAGATGCGCACCGCCAACGTCGTATCCAGCGATTACGGTCATCACGGTGGCTCCAAATGGCTGCCTGCCGTGATACACGAGAGCCGTGAGGAGACAAAGTGATGGAGGTCATCCCGGTCCTCGACGTGGCCCGCGGCCAGGTCGTTCGCGCGATCCGGGGCGACCGTGCCGCCTATCCGCCGCTGCAATCGCCGCTGGCGGCATCGAGCGAGCCCAAGGCCGTCGCGCTGGGTCTCAAGACGCTGTACCCGTTTCGCAAGATTTACGTCGCCGATCTTGATGGCATCGAGGGCCGCGGCCGTAACGTGCATCTGGTGCCGCAGCTCAGCATGGTCTTCCCGCACGCTGAAATCTGGATCGATGCGGGGACCGGGTCACGCGGTGCAGCGCGCGCCGTTTTGGCAGCACCCGTTGCAACGCTGGTGATTGGCTCCGAGACCATCGAGAGCGTTTCAGCCTTGCGTGAGATTATCGCCGAAGCCCCCGGCCGCAGTGTCCTGTCACTTGATTTTAGAGGCGATGAGTTTATGGGGCCGGACGCTCTGCTGCGGGACGCCAGCCTTTGGCCGAACCGCGTCATCGTTATGACGCTGGCCCGCGTTGGCGGCGATCAAGGACCAGACGTCGCGCGCATCCGTGAAATTGCCAAGCTTGGCGGCGGCCGCCGGGTCTACGCCGCCGGCGGTATTCGCCACCGCCTCGATCTCGATGCCGTCCGGGCCGCAGGCGCCAGTGGTGCGCTGATCGCCACCGCCCTGCACGAGCAAAAAATAACGGCCGGTGACCTCAAAGAGATCGCCGGCCGCTAGCGTCGTCCGTTCAACCTTGGGTCAACCCTGGACAGGCAGAGCGGGCTGATCCGCTCACGTCTGCACAGTGCTAACCGCTATAACGGCCTGAGAGCAGTCTACCCAATCGCTGCAGCAGACCCACCTTCATCGGTGGGGACGTGTTGTGCTTATGATCTTCCTGCTGTGGACGGTGTCCGCTTCAAGACTTAGCAGCGAACGGATGCGAAGCCGAGTTGCGCTGTGCGGTTGCTTCGGCAGCCGTCGGCTTGCCAGCAACGGCGCGCGCGAGAGCTTCCTTGGTGGCGCGATAGTTGTAATCCTGGATCTTGGCGTCGTCGGACGCTTCCCAGTGGATGAACACGCCAACGCAGACGTAGACATCGTCAGCTTCTGCAGCTGGGATGACGCCTTCAGCAACCGAATCCTGGATCGCCTTGGCAACGCCGTACTGAGCCGGTCCGAACATCTGGACAGCCTGACGGGCATCCTTGATCGTGACCTTGTTGTACAGAATCGTGTTCGGCTTGCAGGCCAGGTTTGGCGCCAGAACGGCGAGCAGCGACGTGAAACCGTCCTTGTTGTTCGTCAGCG
>JANMOL010000074.1:0-8282 GCA_031369245.1 Hyphomicrobium sp.
TTTCCACTCCGAAACCGCGAAAGGGAGGGCCCGATTTCTTGGTGCAAGACGCCAGCGGAAAAATTTGGGTTGAGGCAGTCGTAGCAACCTCTGGAGACCGCTCCAATCTAGATAGGATCGTGCCTTTTGAAGTCAATTGCGTGTCAGATGTTCCAAACGATGGGTACGTGCTGCGAATAGCTTCCGTTCTAGATCGAAAACGACGGCAAATTGAAACCTATCGCGACGAGGGACTGATCGCAGCACATGATCGTTGCGTGATTGCCGTTTGTGCCGCAATCGGCAGCAGCCATTTTGTATCGGCGATGCATGCCGTTCGAGCCGTCTACCCTGTCGGCTATCCAAATGTTACGCTCGACCGCGAAACGATGAAAATTGTTGGAAGAGGTCACTCGTACCAGGGCGAATTAATGCGGCAGGGCAGTGATCGCACCCCGATTCCGACTACAGCGTTTCTTGATCAAACTTGGTCTGGCATCAGCGGAGTTCTGTTTTGGGAACAGCCCTACGTACACGACCTGCCAGACGTTGGACTGAAATACAGTCTCATTCACAATTATGTGGCGAACAACATCATTGAGAAAGGTTGGTGGAAATCAGGGTACGAGTATTGGTATGAAGAATCTGAGCCGTATTTTGAAATTAAGTCCAGGTCGCTTTGACCATAAACGATCAGACCTCCTAACTCGCCCGCTTACAGCGGCTCAGCCCGGCGTCGAGAATGTTTGCAGAATTCACCGGCTGCTGGCCCAAACGGCGGAAGCATCTTCCGCCCCCTCCCTCAAGGGGCTGGGAACATGAGAGGCTCGCAATGGAACCGAGGCTGCTTGCGTATGAGCACCTCGCCTTCGAAGAGGTGAGGGCGGTGCGCCATGAGTGAGCGCGCGCATCACTAAGCTGCGCTCAATCTTCTTCGGCCTGCCGCTCGGTATCGCGCGGGGCGGGTTGTCCGTTGCGCTTGGAAAGCAGCGGGTCAATGACGTTGTCGGCGACCAGCACCACCAGCGCCATGCCGGTGGCGATGAGCGCTAGCTTGATTTCGCCCAACCCGCACAGCAGCCCGATCGCGGCCGTGCACCAGATGGCGGTCGCGGTGGTCAAACCTTTGACCTCGCGAAAGTCATTTTTCTGCAAAATGACGCCGCCACCGAGGAAGCCGATGCCGGTGATGATGCCTTGAGCGACCCTGCTGAAGCCGTCGGAGTCGCCAGCCTTGATCGCAGCGATCACGGCGACTGTTGATCCAAGGCACACCAGCGCCAGCGTTCTCAGGCCGGTCGGCATGCGCCGGAAGTCGCGCTCTAAGCCGATGGCGCCGCCGCACAGTGCCGCTGCGCCCAAGCGCATGAAGACGTCGATATCATCCGGCTGAACCATAACGCCCCACGAACGCTGCCACGAACGCTGCAACGAAAAACCATGCACGGATAACGCGCTATGGCCTTATTTCGTTGCAACTCAGAAAAGCCGTCACTCGCCCGCTGACAGCGGGTGCGAGCGGGTGGCGCCGTTGAGATGGCCGTTGGCCTTGGGTGATTTCCAATCGGGCGCTTCGTCGGCGGTGGCTTTGAGCGCGTGATAGGGCTGTGGCATGCGCGTGGTTTCGCTGCCCGCCAAGCGCTTGAACTGGATGGTGCGAATGAATTCGCGAATGCGCGGCTGGATCTCGGTGCGCCAGCGCGTGCCGTTGAACACGCCGTAATGACCAACCCCCGGCTGCACATAGTGCACCTTCTCGTCGGGTGAAAGGCCGGAGCACAGATCGTGGGCGGCTTCGGTCTGGCCGAGGCCGCAGATGTCGTCGCGCTCGCCTTCGACCGTCATCAGCGCGGTCTGCTTGATTGCGCTGCAATCGACGAGTTCATTGCGGTGGATCAGCTTGCGGTCGGGCAGCAGGTGTTCCTGGAACACGGTTTTGACGGTCTGGAGATAGAACTCGGCCGTCAAATCCATGACCGCCAAGTACTCTTCGTAGAAATCCTGGTGCTGTTTGACGCTGTCGCAATCGCCTTTGACGAGATCGCGGAACAGATCGACGTGCGCATTCATGTGGCGCTCGAGGTTCATGGTCATGAACCCGGTCAGCTGCATGAAGCCTGGATAAACCGGGCGCATGCAGCCTGGATGCGGGAACGGCACGGCAGAGATGACGTTCTGCTCAAACCAGTTGATCGAGCGCGAGGCGGCAAGGTCATTGACCTTGGTAGGGTTGCGGCGGGTATCGATCGGGCCGCCCATCAACACCAGCGAGGCTGGCTGGCAGTCCTGCTGGCGCGCGGCCATCAGCGCGGTTGCGACCAGCGCTGGGACGGCTGGCTGGCAGACGGCGATGACGTGCGTGTTGGTGCCGACGAACTTCACGAATTCGATTATGTAATCAACGAAGTCGTCAAAATCAAAACGGCCGACGGCGATTGGCACGTTGCGCGCATCGTTCCAGTCGGTGACGTAGACGTCGTGCTCGGGGATCATGGCTTCAACGGTGCCGCGCAACAGCGTGGCGTAATGGCCCGACATCGGCGCGATGATCAGAACTTTCGGATCATGCCGCTGGCCCGTCACCGATTCGTCGCGTGCGAAATGTACAAGGTTGCAGAACGGCTGCGTCAGCACGGTCTCCTGGCGGACCGGAACTGTGAGGCCCGATATCTGCACCGACTTGATGCCGAACTCTGGCTTGCCGTAGCGGCGGGTGATGTTTTCAAACACCTCGCACGCGGCAATCATGTTTTTGCCCATCGGCGTATGAGCCAGCGGATTGAACGGCCAATCGAGGCTATGGCGCAGCGTCTGCATGCCAAAGCGCATGGGCGAGAGAAAAGCATGGGCCATTTCGTAGGCGTAGTAGTTCATTGGCCGCCGGTCCTTGTGCTCGTCATTCGCTCCCCTTAGCGACGCCGCATCGCAATGCAGCAAGGCTAGACTATAAGGGGAACAGGTTTTACCACAATTGCTAAAACACCCGCGTGCCTAACGATACTGGGCAAACGTGCAGGAAAGCTACAGTTTCCGGGCGTCGTCTGCCGGGTGGCGCGTTTTGCGCCGCAACGGACACGCTCTCGCAGTGCGAAACGCGCCAGATCACGGTCCGTTCCTGTAAAATACCGATCGGGGCCGCTTGGGCTCACTGATTCGATTTTTCTAGAGCTCTCGCAAAGGCTGGCCATGTCTGCACGCGACAAGCGCGACCGCGATGATCGCGGCCCGCAGGATCATCAATCCTCGACGCCAGCCGCACTGCTGGCGCGCTGGGTATCTGTCGAGCCAGGGGAAGTGACCGCCCTGCTGGCGTCGTTCGCGATGTTCTTCGCGGTCCTGTCGGCCTACTACATCATCCGGCCGCTGCGCGATGAAATGGGCGTTACGCTTGGTAGAGACGCGCTGCACCGGCTGTTTACGGTGGTGTTTTTTGTGATGCTGGCGGCGGTGCCGCTGTTCGGGTTCATCGCCACGCGTTTTGCGCGCCGCCGCGTGCTACCCGCGATCTACCTGTTCTTTGCAGCCAACCTCATTGTCTTCTGGCTGGTCTTCAAAACCCGCGGCAGCAGCCCGGTTACGGCGGCAACGTTCTTTGTTTGGGCCAGCGTTTTCAATCTGTTCGTTGTCTCGCTGTTCTGGAGCTTGATGGCGGAACTCTGGTCGAACGGCGAAGCCAAGCGGCTGTATGGATTTATTTCGGCGGGCGGTACGGCGGGCGCGCTTGCGGGCCCGCTGCTGACAAAGAGCCTGATTGGCCTCGCGGCCCCGCTCGATCTGTTGTTGGCGTCGGCTGCCTTGCTGATAGGTGCGATGGCCGCAAGCCTGATTTTGCGGCGCGAGCGGACCGGCAGCGATACCAGCGCCATGCAAGCCGCCGGTGGCGGGATCCTTGACGGTGCCGCCAAAGTTTTTGCCTCGCCGTATTTCTTCAAAATTGCGCTCTACGTGTTTTTGGCGAACATCGCGGGCACATTCTTTTATCTTGAGCAGTCGCGGCTGGTTGGGATCGCCATTACCGACAGCGCCGAGCGGGTGAAATTCTTCGCAAACCGCGATCTCATAGTCAGCGTGGCGACGCTGACGATTGAGCTGTTCGGCACAGGTCTGGTGCTGCGCCGCCTCGGGGTCACCGCGGCTCTGCTGGCTTTGCCGGCGACGGCGCTGATGGGAACGCTTGCTCTCACCAGCGACCCGTCGCTGTTGGTCGTTGCGGCTGTGCTGGTGGCCGAGCGTGTGGCGGCGTTCTCACTCTCGAGCCCGGCGATCAAGGTGATGTACACGCTGACCAGCGCTGACGAAAAATACAAAGTTCAGAATTTCGTCGATACCGTTGTCTATCGCGGCGGGGATGCCGTCTCGGGCTGGATATTTTCAGCCGTCAGTGGAGGCGCGGGCTTTGCTGCGGCGGCCACGCCGCTGATTGCCATTCCGCTGACGCTGGGGTGGCTGTGGACCGCGCGCGACCTCGGGCGCGCCCATCATCAGCGCGCCGCCGTTGCTGTTGAGGCTTAACGTCCGCCGCCGCTGCCGCGACGATGCTGGCCGCCGCCTGGGCCGCCGCCACCGGGCGCGCCGCCTGGGCCGCCAGCTCCTGCACGGGCGTCCTTGTGGCGGAAGTTGATGCGGCCCTTGGTCAAGTCGTAGGGCGTCATCTCCACGGTCACGCGGTCGCCGGCGAGAATACGGATGCGGTTCTTTTTCATGCGCCCGGAGGTGTAGGCGATGACCTCGTGCCCGTTGTCGAGCTTCACGCGGCAGCGGGCGTCGGGTAAAACCTCGTCCACAATACCCTCGAACTCGAGCATTTCTTCTTTCGCCATTCAGTCTCCTGGGCGCTGTTTTGGAGCGCGTTGATTTCGTTGCGCGGCGGTTGGGCGCGGCTGGCGCTGCCCCCCTTGAAGCGTGAAGTGCGGCCGATAGATACATCGCATTACGCCGCGGCCAGCCCGTGAGAACAGGTCCGTGACAGGTTTTTTCCCGCCACATCCTGCGCTATGAAAAGCGGGGAGCAGATGGCTCTGCTCCCCGCCAAAGTGAAGTGGCTTAAAAAAACCTCAGAGCGGGCGCAAGTTCACGGCAGCAATTTTGCCGTTACGTCCACGTTCGGTTTCGAAGAATACCTTCTGCCCCTCACGGAGCGACTGCAGACCCGCGCGCTCGACTGCCGAAATGTGAACAAACACGTCGCTGCCACCTTCTTCCGGCTGAATGAACCCGTAGCCCTTTTGACCATTAAACCACTTCACAGTGCCGTTAGACATTCATGCCTCCAAAGCATATCGGCGTCCCCCAGTTGAATTACCGTGGGCCATCAAAGCGCGCGATGGAGACGTCTTAGGGCAGGCGGTAGCGCTGTCGAAGAGTTAGCCAAGGCGTGTTCGATCTCCCTTTTATGCCTTGGTTGCGGCAAAAAGGCAAGAACGTCGCAGGCAAAATGCCTCAGGTTGGATGCCTCCAGAGCGTTGATTTCCAGCCGCAAATCGCCTGGCTGGCAGTCGTCAGATGGGCGCTGGTGCGACCGGCTGGACGATTGAAAACGTGCCCGTCGCAATGCCACGGTTTGGGGAATTCAGGCCGCGGCCGGCATGCGCCCGCGGCCGTACGCTGGCTCAACGCCGGCATCACTCTGGGGAGGCAACTATGCCCGTTTCAGGACGCGACGCTGGGCTCGGGTTTATCGCAGCGGCCCTGTCGGTCGCCGTGTTCCACCAAAGCATGGTCTTCATTCTGGCCCAAGCCGGGTTGATCGCGTCGCAACCGTGGTCGCTGGCACCGGTCGGGCCGCTGGCCGTGCCTGGTCTCGTCAATCATATGTTTTGGGGTGGCTTGTGGGGCAGCGTGTTCGCATGGCTTTGGCCGCGTATTGCGGGCCAAACGCTGGCGCTCAAGGGCGCGCTGTTCGGAGTCGCCGGTCCGCTGCTGATCGGCCGCTGGCTAGTCGTTCCGCTGATCAAAGGCGAGCCGTTGTTTGCTGGCTTCAACGGCCAGACGATGGCCGCGCAGGTCCTGATCGCGCTGGCTTTCGGCGCGGGTCTGGCGTGGATCTATGGACGGCTTTCCGGGCGCAGCGTCTGAGTAAAAAAGTTTGAGGCGGGTGGTTATGGCCAGCCCGCCCCCCGTTTGTCTCTTAATCCCTGCTCAGTGCCCCGACGGTCTGTTCAGCGCCACAAAGCGCGAACCGACATCAACGTGAATATGATCCATGTCGCTGTAGGTCATCGTGCCGCCTGAGTGGTGATTATTGATTAGCCAGTTGACCACCGCCTTCTTGCGGCCGGGCACGCGAAAATCGATCGCCTGGCCCGAGGCGTGACGCGACGGCCGCCCGGAGGTTGCAATGCGTGCGCCGGGCCGGCAGGTCGAGACGATTTGAACATTGCCAAATTGGGCTTTGATGCGACCGAGCAGATTGCGGGCTTCCGAGGTCAGGCAGCTGCGCGACGTTCCAGAGCCTTCGGAATAGCTGCGGCTGGTGACCGAGCGGTTTTTCAATTTGGCGCCGTCGCCATTGTACGATTTGGCTTCGGCTGCAACAGGCGCCAATAGCGCGAGACAACCGGCAACGAGCGTCAAAGCATGCTTACGCATGGGGTACTCCTCAAAGTTTAGATGGGATTGACGTCCATGCCCTGGGGGGATGCGCACCCACCTGTGGATGCTGCCTTGGACACGGGGCCCCGAACTCGAGTTGTGGGGCTAGGTGTGGGGGAGACCGCGATCGCCAGCCGCCCCGATGCTCACCAGCGCCGCCGATGCGGTCGCTGTACACGAGGGGGCGGCGTGGCGCCGTTAACCAACCCGTGGTAGCGCCGCGAACAACCCCACCAGCTGGGGCAGAAATGTGGCGGAGGGCTTGATTGGCCCGCTCTGCGGCGACTGGGCGCAAGCATGGGCGCAAGGATGAGCGCTAGGACGGGCGCTGGATTTGCGGCGCACGGCGGCGGTCAATCCACCGCCCGCAGCAACGCTGTGACCCACATTTTCTGGCCTCGATGGCCGCACGCCCGCGCGGCCTGTCAATGCTGCCTATAAATTGCGCGGCGAACATGAAATAAGACTGCGGCTCGGCTCTTTGCAGCCGCCGCCAAAGAATTTGAAATAAGCGGCGAGAAACACGCCGTGGGGACGATTGATGGGAGACACCATATGAATTTTTTAAAATGCATCGTGCTTGGATTTATTGCGGGCGCTATTGCGACTGTGACCGTTCACGAAATCATCAGCTTGCTGTTCCAGCACTACTGGACCGGCTGGGACCGGCCATCGTGGAACATGGCGCCCGTCGCTGTTGCGGTTTTGCCCGACTTTGCCGTGCCGCAGATTGTCAGCGACATGTTTTGGGGCGGTCTGTGGGGCTCGCTGTTCGGCCTGATCCTCGGCGCGCGTCCGCAAGGCTCGATGACCGTTCGCGGCGCGATTCTCGGCATCGCCGGTCCAGCCGTGATTGGCGTGTTTCTGGCCGTGCCGTTTTTGACCGGCAAGTTCCCGCCGTTCTTCGGCGGCGATGTCAGCAAGATCATTCCGGTGCTGTTTATCCTTGCGGGCTTCGGGGCGGTGACGGCGTGGCTCTATGGCTTCTTCCGCTACGGCCGCCTGCCCTAACGATTGCCGATATCCTGACCGACTGCAAAGCGGCGCCGCAGGGTGCCGCTTTTTTGTTGCGGCCTGAAAAATCGGCCGAACCGGTTTCACCGGACATCCGTGGCGGCCCCGTCGGAGGCCAAGTGCTGCGCCAGTTTGTCAGGGCTGGCTGCGTGCGCGGCAATCTTGTGGCGGCCGCATTGCCACGATATGAATTGCGCACAATCAAGTCTGCTGAAGGATTTTTGGATATGCCCTCTCTGCGCGCTTTGCGTCAGCTTATGACTGCTCTGTTTGCGGCGCTCGCCATCGCTGTTGTGCCGACTCACGCCGAGGATGCTCAGCCAGCTATTGCCAAGCCGACGGCGTTTCTGGGCGTTGTTTTCAAGAATGACAACGAGGGCTTGGATCCGACCAGCGATGCGGAACGAGCGCGTATTGTCAGTTTGGAAAAGCAATTCAAGGACGAACTTTCGAAGTCAGGCGCGTTCAAGTTCGTTGTGGTTTCGCCGGAACTGAGCAGCAAAATTAAAGCCGGGCAGACGCTCGGATCGTGCAGCGGGTGCGAAGCGGTCTACGGTAAAGAGGCGGGTAGCACGCACGTTGCTTGGGTCGAGGTTCAGAAAATTTCAAACCTGATTATGAATATGAACGTCTACATCGCTGAGGTTGCCTCGCAGAAGCTGCTCTACATTCACAGCGTCGATGTTCGCGGCAACACG
>JANMOL010000136.1:0-2618 GCA_031369245.1 Hyphomicrobium sp.
TCATAGCCCGGAAATTGCGTGAACTTGCCGTGGAAGCCAATGCGCCCTGAGCTTGGTTCGCGGGCGGCCAGAATGCCGATTAAGCTGGAATCGATGCCGCCTGAAATGTACGCTCCAACCGGCACATCCGAACGCAAGTGAACTTTGATCGAGTCGGCCAGCAGTTCTTCCATGCGGTTAGAGAACCATTGCGGCGTGTGGTTCCAGTCAATTTCGTAGTGGACATCCCAATAGCGGAAGATGCGCACGGTGCCGTTTTCAATCGTGAGCGCGTGTCCTGGCAGAAGCACCTGCACGTGTTTGAACAACGTCCGCTCGCCAATCGTGTACTGAAAAGTCATGTACTCAGCGAGCGCGTCGGGATCGGTTGCAATCTCGGGAAGGATCGGCAACAGCGCCTTGATCTCAGAGGCGAAATAAAACACGTTATCGACGACGGCATAGTAGAATGGCTTGATGCCGAAGCGATCACGCGCCGCAAAAAGACGGTTGCCGTCCCACAGTGCAAACGCGAACATGCCGCGTAGCTTGGCTAGGCAGTCGGTGCCCCACTTGTCATAGGCCGCAAGAATAGTTTCGGTATCGGATACAGATTTAAAGGACCAACCGGCCTTCAACTCATCCATCAGTTCGATGTAGTTGTAGATTTCGCCATTATACGTGATCACGGTGTTGTTCGGCGCAGTCATCGGTTGATGACCCGACGGCGACAGATCAATAATCGCCAGACGCCGGTGAGCAAGACCGCACACGTTATCGTCGGCGCGCCAAAATCCTGAGCCGTCCGGACCGCGATGCGCGATCAGTCGGCTCATCACACCCAACCGCTGATCCAAGTCCTGGACCGGCTGACGTTGCAGCGAAACAACACCCGCAATTCCGCACATAAAATGTCACCCAAATCTGAACCTGCACCCTGTATGGGCGGTGCCGTCTTAGATCCCAGATGCGCAATAGCAGGTGGGTCTAGCGTTGTCAGCCCCGGCAGGCTGGCAGTGCAGGCTTTGCTCGTTGGTATTCCATGCCTTTTTAACGCGGTGGTCGGAGCGCCACAGAATTATTCGGAAAATAACCGTTGAAAATGGTGCCCTAAGTTCGCCCTTCCACTCCTGGACCATCGCCTAAAATCTCATCGTACACCGCCAGTGTCGCGCTGATGATGGCGCCGATGGCGTGCTCGCGTTCAACACGCTGCCGTCCTGCGCTGGCATAGCGGGTGCGCAAGTCATCGCGCGTAAGCGCCGCCCGCAGTGCGTCGGCCAGTGCGGCCGCATCGCGTGGCGGGACAAGCCAACCGTTGACACCGTCGCTGACGACCTCGCGGCAGCCTGGAACATCGGTTGTAACAATCGCGCGGCCGCAGGCGGCCGCTTCGAGCAGCACTTTTGGCAGTCCTTCTCGATACGACGGCAAGCAGACAACCGTCGCAGACGCAAGCACGGCCGGCATATCGTCGCGCCAACCGAGGTATGTCACGAGACCCTCGCGCACCCAGCTGGAAATGACGGCGTCTGTCAGCGAACTCGGATTGACCGGGTCTGGCGATCCAGCCAGCACGAATTCCGCCTCGATGCCTTCAGATTTCAAGATACGCGCGGCTTCGACAAATTCAACAACGCCCTTGTCGCGCAGCATCCGGGCCGGCAGCACAATGCGCGGCCGCCCGGCGGGTGGAACTGAAAATGGAAATTCGGTGAGATCGACACCGGACCCGCGAATGAGACGGATCGTTGACGCCTCTGCCAGCCGCTCAGTTCGCAGCATCTGCGCGTCATCGGCGTTCTGCACAATGACCCGGCTGTTGCGATGGTTCAGGGCAGCCTTCAATCCCGTTCGTATAAACGGCTTGAGAACGCGCGCCTTGAGGTCGCCGGATGTGAAGACATAGCCGAGGCCCATCAGCGCGTTGACGACACCAGGGACACCCGCCCGCCGGGCTGCGAGCGAGCCATACAGCACCGGCTTCATCGCGACATGATGCACGATGTCAGGCTGAAGGCGGCGATAGAGCGCGGTGAGATGGCTGAGGGTCTTGGCGTCTGAAAAAGGATTGACGCTGGACCGGTCGAACGCGATCGGCTCAAGGCTGAGCCCCGCATCGCGGATTATATCGCCATGGCGATGGACCTGCGTGATCACGGTCACGTCAAACCCCGCGTCTTTCGCCGCCACCGCCAGCGCGATGCGATGCGAAACGAAGTACCAATCCTCCGACACGACGTAGACGAGTTTGGCTTTGGGGTGCACCGCAGATTTCATCCTAGGGCCGCGCTGTGGGCCCCGTTGGGCCGCTGTTCTGGGCTTCGAGCCAAGATTGGAACATCAGCACGTCCCAAAGTTTATAGGAGAAATTGCCGTGGCCGCTGAGGTGGTCCGACCACGCTTGGCGGATCGGCGTGGCATCAAAAAAGCCCTCCTGTGCAAGGCGCGACGGATCTAGAAGACTTTCCGCCCAATCCTTCAGCGGGCCTCTGAGCCAGCTGTCGAGCGGCACACCAAAACCCATCTTGGGCCGTTCGAACAGCGTGCGCGGCAGGTAGCGCGCGAGCACTTGGCGCAATGGCCATTTCGATTGGCTGTCACGGCGCAGTATGCCCATCGGCAGGCTCAAGGCAAAT
>JANMOL010000192.1:0-1788 GCA_031369245.1 Hyphomicrobium sp.
TGATGATCCGTTACCGCTTTTTGCCGCCGCCGATGCGCTTGAGCTTGGCAAAGAGCCCGATGCCAATCTGCCCGAGATGCCGCTGCCGGAACACATTGCGGCCGACTACCAGACAGCGCGGCTTTCTCTGAAGGGGCACCCGATGCAGATTTTGCGGCCAATCTTTCGCGACGAGGGCACCGTGACGTGCGCAGAAACATCACTGCGGCGCGACGGCGCTGTGACGCGACCGGCCGGCGTGGTTCTGGTGCGTCAGCGGCCAGGAAAGGGCAACGCAATCTTCATCACGCTTGAGGATGAAACCGGTGTCACCAATGTCGTCCTGTGGGCGCAGCTCTTCGAGCGGTACCGCAAGGAAGTGATGGGCGCGCGGCTGCTTGTCATAGAGGGCAAAGTGCAAAGAAGTCCGGAGGGCGTCATTCATCTGATGTCGCAACGCGTGTTCGATCGCACACCCGAGCTCGGCCGTTTGTCGCAAAACCATAATACGCACATCAGCCTCAGCCGCGCTGATGAATTTTTACACCCCCGGATTACGCGCGGCAGCCACCCGCGTGATGTCCGCATTATGCCGAAATCCAGGGATTTTCGTTGATCGGCGGCGTGCACAACAAAGCATCGTCATCTCGCGATCCGCGACAACGCCTGCCGCCCAAAACCGCGGCCTTAAGGCCCGCACTGCCAGATGAGTGATTTTAACGAACCCGTGGCCGAGCACGACGCGCCGATCACGGCAATTTGCGAGTATCAGCCCGATGCGGCCAGCTGAGCCATGAAAACGCATCTCGAAACTCCCAAAAATCGTATTACCTCTAGTCAAGGTGCCGGTGCTTGATCAAACTGGCGTGGCGAATGGCTCGCCGCGTTGGCAACATTCATCGGCAATTCACGTGAACAACGCCGGAGGTCTCGATGACGCGCAATCTTCTGGACCTGCCCGAAAGCGCCGACAGCGACGATGCCATCCGGGAGTGGCAGGATGCCATCAGCTCGGTCATGGCGCACGAGGGTAGTGTCCGGGCCGACGTTTTGCTCGGCAAGGCGGTTGAAACCGCACGCCGGCAGGGCGCAAGCATACCGTTCGCCGCCAATACGGCCTACATCAACACCATCGCGCCGCACCACGAAACGCCGCATCCCGGCGACCGTGAAATTGAAAAGCGGATCAGATCGGCGGTCAGATGGAATGCGCTGGCGATCGTCTTGAATGCCAACAAGACCTCAACGGAACTCGGCGGTCACATAGCGAGCTTTCAGTCGGCAGCAACACTCTACGATACCGGCTTCATGCATTTCTGGCGGGCGCCGAGCGAGGGTCAGGGCGGCGACTTGATTTTTGTGCAAGGACATTCGTCACCTGGAATTTATGCGCGCGCCTATCTTGAAGGGCGTCTCAGCGAGCAGCAGCTCTTGAGTTTCCGGCAGGAGACCGGCGGCAAAGGCTTATCGTCCTATCCCCACCCGTGGCTGATGCCTGAGTTCTGGCAATTTCCGACCGTCTCGATGGGGCTCGGCCCGATCATGGCCATCTATCAGGCCCGGTTTCTCAAATATCTCCACGACCGGGGATTGGCCAACACGTTGAACCGCAAAGTCTGGGTGTTCTGCGGCGATGGCGAAATGGATGAGCCGGAAAGTCTCGGCGCCATTTCGCTCGCAGGCCGCGAAAAACTCGACAACCTCGTTTTCGTTATCAACTGCAATTTTCAGCGCCTCGATGGCCCGGTGCGTGGCAACGGAAAAATCATCCAAGAGCTTGAAGGCAATTTTCGTGGCGCCGGGTGGAAC
>JANMOL010000212.1:0-11004 GCA_031369245.1 Hyphomicrobium sp.
GCTGATGATCGTCTCGCCGGTCTTTGGATTGATCACCGTCTCGGGCTCTTCGGTCCCTGAAACAAAGTCTGATCCGATCAGCATTTTCGTCTCGAGCATGGCTTTTCTCCACTGCATGTCAGTTATTTTTGCGATCCTGCGGTGTGCTCGCCCTCGCGCGTCAAGTAGTAGGCGGCGAGAATCGGCAGCATCGTCACCGCGATCACGAACACGGCGACAACATTCGTCACCGGCCGCTGACGCGGCCGAATCAATTCGTTCAGCATCCAGATTGGCAAGGTCGATTGCTGGCCAGCCGTGAAGGTCGTAACGATCACCTCATCAAACGAAAGCGCGAACGCCAGCATACCGCCGGCCAGCAAGGCGCTGCCGATTTGCGGCAGAATGACGTGACGGAAGGTCTGGAAGCTGTTGGCGCCGAGATCCATCGAGGCTTCAACAAGGTTGCCGGAGATGCGCCGGAAGCGCGCGACAGCGTTGTTATAGACCACCACGATGCAAAATGTGGCGTGCCCAAGAATGATTGTCCAGATCGAAAAGTCGAGCCCCATGATGTCGAACGCCGACCGCAGCGAAATGCCGGTGATGATGCCCGGTAGGGCAATCGGCAGCACGAACAGCAGCGAGATGGTTTCGCGGCCAAAAAACTTGGCGCGCGAGAGCGCTGCGGCAGCAAACGTTCCAAACACCAGCGCCAGGAACGTGGCGACCGCCGCCACCTTGATGGACAGATAGAGCGGCGGCCAGATGTCGGGACGCTCCGACCAGGCAACGCGAAACCAATCGAGCGTGTAACCGGGCGGCGGAAACTCGAAGCTCTTTTGCTCGGTCGTGAAGGCATAGAGCAGGATCAGCGCCAACGGCAGATGCAGGAACAAAAGCCCTGCAACGGCTGAGACCTTGAGGCCAAGGGGCGCCTTGGGTTTGCCGTCAGAGGACATCGAACGCCCCCATGCGCTTGGCGACCGTCAGATAGATGGCCATGATCAGCATCGGCACCACGGTGAAGGCGGCGGCCAGCGGGATGTTACCAGCCGTGCCCTGCAGCGTATAAACGGCTTGCCCGATAAACGGCCGCGAATTGCCGACGATCTGCGGCACGATATAATCGCCAAGCGTCAGTGAAAACGTGAAGATCGAGCCAGCGATCATGCCGGGCAAGGCCAGCGGAAAAATCACGTTCCAGAAGGTCTGCCGCGGCTCCGCGCCGAGATCGGCCGAAGCTTCAAGGAAGTTCGCCGGCACGCGCTCCAAGGCCGCCTGGACCGGCAGGATCATGTACGGGATCCAAATGTAGACGAACACCAGGAACGTCCCGATGTAGCTGAATGATAGCGAACTGCCGCCGATCACCGGCAACGCCAGGGCGCTATCAACGAGCCAGCTCAAATGCAGTTTAGCCGCGATCCAGTTTAAGATGCCTTCTTTGGCGAGGATCAGTTTCCAAGCGTAAACTTTCACCAAGTAGCTCGACCAGAGCGGCATCATGATCGCGAGATAGAAAAGCGCCTTTGTCCATCCGCGCGCATAGCGTGCGGCGTAGTACGCAATCGGAAATGCCAGGATCGCCGAGGCAAGCGTGACAGCTGCTGCCATCGAGACGGTCCGCACGATGATGTCGAGATTGGCGCGCTCAAACAGCTGCGCATAGGTCGCCAGCGTAAATTCGCGCACCACAACGCCTGAGAAATCATCCAGCGCATAGAAGCTTTGCAACAGCAGCGCAAACAGCGAGCCGATGTAGACGATGCCGATCCACAGCAACGGCGGCAGCAAAAGGAGCAGCGTCAAAAGCTTTGGCCGGACGAAAAACACATCCGACAGCCATTCGAGCAGACCGCCCGGTGCGCGAGGAGCGAGCGCGCTTGATGCTGCGGGCGCACTCATGTTTCGCCGTCCATCGCCATCATGGCTGCCCGCGGCCACACCAGCCGCACGGCGTCACCTTGATGATAGGCCCCGCTGCCCGCCGGTACGGATGCAATCAACCGCATCTCGCCGCTGGCGACATTGAGGCGTGTGACAGCGCCCTGATAGCTGATACTGGCAATCGTCCCGTCGGCGCTGGCATGGGTATCGGGTGCCGCGGCGCCGCCCTGGGTGACAGCAATTTTTTCAGGCCTTAGGCTCGTCCAATGCAGCGAACCGCCATGACGGCCTGCAAACTCTGGCGGCAATACGTTGGACGATCCGACAAAATCCGCAACGAAGCGTGACCGCGGCCGCTCATAGACGTCGGACGGCGCCCCGACTTGGGCAACTTTTCCATCATTGAAAATCGCCACCCGGTCGGCCATCGACAGGGCCTCGCTCTGGTCGTGCGTCACAAACACAAAGGTGATGCCGAGCTGCTGTTGCAGGCTCTTCAACTCTTCCTGCATTTGTTCGCGCAGTTTCAGATCGAGCGCACCGAGCGGCTCGTCGAGCAGCAGCACCTTGGGGCCATTGACGAGTGCACGCGCGAGGGCGACGCGTTGGCGCTGACCGCCGGACAGCTGGCCGGTGCGACGGGTTTCATAACCGGCGAGCTTGACCATCGCCAGCGCTCCGATCGCTTGAGCTTCGCGCTCTGACCGGTCGACGCCCTTGATCATCAAGCCGTACGCCACGTTTTCGCCGACCGTCATATGCGGAAACAGCGCGTAGTCCTGGAAGACCGTATTGACGTTGCGCTTGTAGGGCGGAACGCCCTCGACCCGTTCACCAAAAATCTCGATGTGGCCGCCGTCGGGCTGCTCAAAACCCGCGATCAAGCGCAGACAGGTGGTTTTGCCTGAGCCCGACGGCCCGAGCATTGCAAAAAATTCGCCGGGCGCGATATCGAGTGACACGTCATCGACGGCTCTGACCGAGCCGAACCGGCGCGACACGTTCTGGAAGCGGACAGCGGCTGACATAATCGATGCGATCCCGCACACAGCCCGAGCCCATTTCTGGGCCCGGGCCGGGTTTGCTTTTGGAGCTACTTGCCGAGGATCGCGAGGTAGTCTTTGGCCCATTGCGAGTACGGCACGCAGCTGCCTTCCTGCTCGCACTTTGCTGTTGGTGTCCGCCAGAAGGCGATCTTTTCGAAATTATCAAAACCGTTGGTCGAGCACCCGCCATCGGTCAGCAGTTCGTTGCCCTTGCAGGCTGCCGGCACCGCTGGAACCGAGCCGAACCAGGCGGCAACATCACCCTGAACCTTAGGGCTGAGCGAATGCTCCATCCACTTGTAGGCGCAGTTGGGATGCTTGGCGTCAGCGTGCAGCATAGTGGTGTCGGCCCAGCCCGTCGCGCCTTCGGCCGGAACCGTCGAAGCGATTGGCTTCTTGTCGGTTTGCAGCAGGTTGACCTGGAACGGCCAGCTCGACGAGGCGACGACGCCTTCGTTCTTGAAATCATCAACCTGCACCATGGCGTCATGCCAGTAGCGGCCGATCAGAGCGCGTTGCGATTGCAGCAATGCGATCACCGCGGCGTACTGATCCTTGTTGAGCTCGTAAGGATTCTTGATGCCGAGCTCGGGCTTTTTGGCTTTCAAATACAGCGCCGCATCGGCGATGTAGATCGGGCCATCATAGGCCTGCACGCGGCCCTTGTTGGTCTTGCCGTCCGGCAGATTTTGCTCTTCAAACACCACCGACCAGCTTTTCGGCGCTTCCTTGAACACCGCTGTGCTGTAGGCCAGCACATTGGGGCCCCACTGATAAGGTGTGCCGTAGTGCACGCCATCGACGGTATGCCACGGTGCGTTCTGCAGCCGCTCGTCAACCGTCTTCCAGCTCGGCACGAGGTCCGGGTTGATCGGCTGGACTTTTTTGCCAGCGACCAGCCGCAACGATGCATCGCCTGATGCCGTCACGAGATCAAAGCCGCCCTGGTTCATGAGGGTGACCATTTCGTCCGACGTTGCAGCCGTCTTGACGTTGACCTTGCAGCTCGTCGCCTTCTCAAAACTTGTGACCCAATCGTAGCCTTTATCGGTTTCACCGCGCTCAATGTAGCCGGGCCAGGCGACAATATCGACCTGGCCTTCGCCGTCGCCAACGGCCTTCAGTGGCTCACCGGCCGTCAAAAAACCGCCCAGACTGGTGACCGCAACGGTCAGGGCCGCAACGCGTAAAATGACCTTCATAGTGTTTCTCCATCACAGACTAAGCGTGCCTTTTGGGATCTCATGAACGTCGTGTAGTATCGTAGGCGAGGCTGGTCACCGGCGCCAGCATCTGATTTGCACCGGCCGTGGCTGTCATGAACGCGCTCCTCGCATCGCCACAGCCGCGGGCCCGGCACGGCGCGCGCTGAGCCGCGCAGGCGGCGCACTTTTTTGCAATGCCCGGACTTTGATGCCGGCGATAAAAGCTTGAATAGCAGCGTTGAACGCGGCGTGCGGATTGAGCGATTTGAAGGCCGGCACCAGCGCGATAGTCGCCGAACACGCAACCGGATCGAGCGCCAGCAATTCTGCTTCGTCGTTGGCGCTGATCGGGCGCACAAGCCCTTCAGCCTCCGACAACGCGAAGCCTAAAATGAAGGCGTAGAACGCCAAGCCCAGGCCCGCTGCCTCATCATTGGGCAAGCCCGCACTGCGCATCGCCCGATAGACGACCTCGCTCGAGACGTGATCGATCGGACCCGTGGCATGAAACCGGAAGTGCAAATGGAATAAGCGCGGATGACGGTGCGCGAGATCGCGGTAGGCACCAGCGACCTGCATGAGATCAGCGCACCAGTCACTGGTCGGCGGCGGCAGCGTGACGGTTGTCAGGGCGCGATCGGCAATTTGCCGGACCAGTTCATCCTTAGAGCGGAAATGGTGCAGCACGGTCATTGGATCAACGCCAATCGCTGCGCCGAGCTTGCGCACCGAAAAGCCGGCTTCGCCCTCGGCGGCAAACAGCTCAAACGCCGCGTCGAGGATCGCAGATTTGTCGAGACCGCGCCGGGCGCGCTGAGGTGGTTTGGCTTTACGCACGTTCCCTCTTGACACTTCTACACCGTAGCCCATACAGTTTTGACCTGACTTACAGGCGCTGTAAAGCCAAACTTCTCGCTGCGTGTTTTGAGACAGCGAAAGAACAGCACTGAGAGGTCGAACGGCAAAGGAGGTCTGGCGTGACCGGTTATCAGCCGATCGCGACACTGCCGATTTTTAGTATCTCGCTGCGCCACCGCGCGGTGGTCGCTTCTGTTGACGCGCTGCATTCAGCGACATTGCCAAACCTAAAAAGCGATTTGCTGCGCCTGTGCGCGCGCATTGGCTACACACCCCATCACCCCATCCAGCACGACCCCATCGGCCCAAGGCCCTCGCTCAGCTGGAGAATTTTCCGTGACCCAACATTTGCCAACTGCCCAACTTAGAAATCTTGACGCACTGCACCACCTTCACCCGTTCACCAATCATCAATCGCTGAGGGGCGGTGGCGCGCGTGTGATCGTCAAAGGCGATGGTCCCTACATTTGGGACAGCGAAGGTAACAAAATCCTCGACGGCATGGCCGGTCTTTGGACCACCGCTGTCGGCTATGGCCGCAAGGAACTAGCGGAGGCGGCCTATCAGCAGATGCTGGAGCTGCCGTTCTACAATACGTTTTTCCGCACCACGCACCCGCCTGTCATTGCGTTGTCCGCCAAGATCGCTGAAATCGCACCCGCCAGCCTCAATCAGGTGTTTTTTGGCTCGTCGGGTTCGGAATCCAACGACACGGCCATCCGCCTGATTCGCCACTACTGGATGCTGAAGGGCGAACCGAAGCGGCGGATCATCATCAGCCGCAACATGGCGTATCACGGCTCAACGATCGCGGCTGGCTCCATGGGCGGCATGTCGCACGTCCACGCCCACAGCTATCCGGTCTACGAAGGCTTCACCCACATCATCGATCCGTATCACTTCGGCGAAGGCCACGATGGCGAAACCGTCGAAGCCTTTGGCCTTCGTGCGGCTCAAGCCCTTGAAGATGAAATCCTGCGCGTTGGCCCCGAAAACGTCGCCGCGTTTGCAGCTGAGCCCGTGCAGGGTGCCGGCGGCGTGAAGATCCCGCCCGCCACCTACTGGCCAGCCGTTCAAAAGATCATCGACAAATACGGCATTCTCTTCCTTGCCGACGAGGTGATCTGCGGCTTTGGGCGTCTGGGCAAGTGGTTCGGATCGCAGCACTACGGCATTCGTCCTGACCTGATTACTTTCGCCAAGGCGTCCTCGTCGGGATACATCCCGCTCAGTGGTGTCATCATTCACGATAAGATTGCTGAGGCGCTGATGGCGCACGAAGATGATTTCAACCACGGCTATACCTATTCGGGCCACCCGGTAGCGTGCGCCGTTGGCTTGAAGAACATCGAGATCATCGAACGCGAAGGCCTGTGCGAGCGCGTCAACAACACGCTTGCGCCGTCGCTTGCCAAGCTGCTGGCGAAATTCAAGGACCATCCACTGGTCGGCGAAGTCCGGTCGGTCGGATTTCTCGGCGCCATCGAACTTGTTGCCGACAAGCGGACCCGCCGCCGCTTTGCCGATCCCGGCCGCGTCGGCCTGATCTGCCGCAATCACTTCTTCGAAAACGGCTTCATCATGCGCGCGGTCTACGACACGATGGTCTGCTCGCCGCCTTTGATTTGGACAGAAGTGCAGTTCCAAGAGGCCGAGCGCGTTATCGGCAAGGCACTCGATCTCACACTCAACGAGGTTCGTGGAGAGCTTGCGGCATGAGCCGGCCGATCGTCATCATCCCGGCATGCAGCAAGTCGATTGGCGGGCTGATGTTCGACGCGGTCGGCCGGAAGTACCTGGCAGCCGTCGCCGAAGTCGCGCAATGCCAGCCGCTGCTTGCCCCCGTCGGGGCGGGTCTGAGTGACATCGGCGGCCTGCTCGAGGTCGCCGATGGTATCCTTCTTTCGGGCAGCCTTTCGAACGTACACCCGTCGCAGTACGGCAGTTCGGAAGACCCGATCAAGCCTGACTTCATCGATCCCGCCCGCGATGCCGTGACGCTGCCGCTCATTCGTGCGGCGATTGAGAAAAAGAAACCGTTGTTCGCGATTTGCCGCGGTTTTCAGGAACTCAATGTCGCTCTCGGCGGCAGCTTGCATCAAGCCGTGCACGGCGTGACAGGGCTATCGGATCATCGCGAACCGACAGCCGACAGCATGGATGAAAAGTTTGGTCCCGCGCATCCCATCACGCTCAAAGGCCAGCTGCGCGATTGGATCGGCCACGACGAGATCATGGTCAATTCACTGCACGGGCAGGGCATCCAGCGTCTCGCCAGCCAGCTGCAAGCAGAAGCGTTTGCCAACGATGGCTTGGTTGAAGCTGTGCGCGGGCCCGACGATCATCCGTTTTGTCTCGGCGTGCAGTGGCATCCTGAGTGGCAGGCTTTGTCGAACCCTGTCTCAATCTCTCTTTTCCGCCGCTTCGGCACGGCAGCTGGGGCGCGCTCACTATGACATCGCACTACGTAACCGTTGACGAAGCCAAGGCGTTTCTCAGCGCCCATCCTGAAGTCCGGTGGATCGACCTCTTCACCTATGATCTCAACGGCATCCCGCGTGGCAAGCGCTTGCGCCGCGACGACCTCATCGATGCAGCGCGCAGCGGCATTTTAATCCCGGGCTCGGTCTTTATTATGGACCCGCGCGGCAATTGCATCGAGGAGACCGGCCGGCTTTGGGAAACGGGTGATCCAGACCTCATGAGCCGCATGATTGCCGGCACGTTGAAACATGTGCCCGTCAACGGTGGCACGCATGCGCAAGCCGTGATCGACGTCGTTGGCAACAATGACATCGATCCCCGCTCAGTTTTAGCCGGCCAGTTCGCGCGCTTCCAGAAGACAGGCCTAACCCCGGTCGTCGCCGTCGAGCTTGAATTCTATGTCATGGCGCCGCGTAAAAATGGCGCCTTCCAGCTGAATACGCCCGAAGGCCTATCTGCTGATCCCGATTGGCCAATGACCTTTCAATTCGAGGAGATGGATATCCTCAGCCGGTTTATCGATGATGTCTATCGCATCGGTGAAGCCCAGGGACTGCCGGTTGATGCGATCATGCAGGAGTCTGGTCCTGGGCAATTTGAGATCAACTTGAAGCACCGCGCTGATCCGGTGGCTGCTGCACTCGATGGGCTCCTCTTGAAGCGGGCGGTGAAGGCGGCGGCGCTTGCCAACAATCTAGAAGCCACGTTCATGGCAAAACCGCATCATGAATGGACCGGCTCGGGCTTGCACATCCACGTCAGCGTGCTTGACGGCAAGGGTGTTAATATTTTTGCCGGCAACGCATCGGCCGCGGAGCCTGCAGAGCCTCTCGCTGAACCCTTCAAACATGCGATCGGCGGGCTTCTCAAGACGATGCCAGACTTCATGGCCATCTGGGCGCAGTCGGCGAATTCCTATCGCCGCTACGTGCCAAAATCATACGTCTCGATGGCGCCCCACTGGGGTTTCAACAATCGCACCGTCGCACTGCGTATCCCGGGCGGTAGTGTCAAGGCGACACGCATCGAACACCGCATCGCTGGCGCGGACGCAAACCCGTATCTCGTTGTCGCAGCCATTCTGGCGGGCATACAGCACGGCATGACCAACAAGAGTGACTGCGGCCCGTGCGTCAAGGGCGACTCTGGCAATCATGACGTTGCCCCGCTGCCAACCGCTTGGGTCAACTCCCTCGACATCTTCAGCAAATCGCCGGTCGTCCGTGAAGCTTTCGGCGAAGGCTTTCAGCATGTCTACAGCCAGCTTAAACAAGTCGAACGCAGCAATTTTGAGCGCATCGTAACGCCACTCGATCACTTATGGTATGCGCAAGTCGCGTAAGGATTCAGCCGATGACATCGCTGGCCCACTTTGAAAAAATGGCAGGCGTCATGGCGTTGCCGCAGCTGGCTGTCATCGACGGCCGGCTGGTTGACAGCGTCTCCGGCAAATCCTTCGACAATGTCACCCCGCGCAATGGCCGCGTCATCAACCGCATCGCCGAATGCGATGCCGCCGACATCGATCTTGCCGTCACAGCAGCCCGCCGCGCGTTTGACGATGGCCGCTGGCGCCGCCTGCACTATCGCGAGAAAAAGCGTATCATGCTGGCGCTCGCCGATCTGATGGATCGCGACTGCGAGACGCTGGCGGTGCTCGAAAGCCTCGATGTCGGCAAGCCAATTACGAACGCCTTAAAGGGCGATGTTCCGCAAGCCATTCGCGCCTTGCGCTACTACGCGGAAGCGCTCGACAAGGTCTATGGCGAAGTCGGACCTGAAACCGAGGACCGGATCTCGTTTGCGATCCACGAGCCGCTCGGCGTCATTGGCGCGATCGTGCCGTGGAATTTTCCACTGCATATGGCGATGTGGAAAGTCGCGCCAGCACTCGCCATGGGCAACTCCATCGTGCTGAAGCCAGCCGAACAATCGCCGCTGACCGCATTGAAGCTTGGAGAACTGGCGCTCGAAGCCGGTGTGCCGCCGGGCGTTCTCAATATCGTGCCGGGTTTCGGCCACACAGCCGGCAAGGCGCTCGCCTTGCATATGGACGTCGATATGATCGCCTTCACGGGCTCTGGTCCCGTCGGCAAACTGCTGATGCAGTATTCCGGGCAGAGCAACCTGAAGCGCGTCAGCCTCGAACTTGGTGGAAAATCTCCGCACATTGTCTTTGCCGATTGCCCGGATCTCGATACCGCCGCCACGCAAGCGGCCTGGGGCATTTTTTACAATCAGGGTGAAGTCTGCACAGCGTCATCGCGCCTGATCGTGCAAAAAAGTATTGCAGGCGATTTTATTGAGCGCGTCCTGAAAGTTGCCAAGGCGATTGTTCCTGGAGATCCGCTCGAGCCCAAAACCAACTTTGGCGCGATGGTTTCAGCAGAGCAGATGCAGACGGCGCTGCGCTATATCGGCACCGCGACGCGCGAAGGCGCCAACCTGCGTCTTGGCGGCAATCGGGCAAGGACTGACAGCGGCGGGTTTTACGTCGAACCCACGATCTTTGATAATCTCGCGCCGACCGCCACGCTGGCACGCGAAGAAGTTTTTGGCCCGGTCCTGGGTATCATGACGTTCGACCAGCCAGCCGACGCGATACGGCTCGCCAACGATACCGTTTTCGGTCTCGCCGCCGGCCTGTGGACGCGCGACATCAACCTCGCGCACAAGTCCGCGCGCGCCCTCAAGGCGGGTCTCGTCTGGGTCAACGGTTGGGATAGCTGCGATATCACAATGCCGTTCGGCGGCTTCAAGCAATCAGGTTTTGGGCGCGACCGCTCGCTCCACGCGCTTCACAAATACGCTGACCTCAAGAGCATTTCGATCACACTGACGTAAAGGCACGACTGATGAACGACATCCCGGCGAAATTTCCGTCTTCAGCCCTCATCGACGGCAAGTGGGTCACGTCGGCCAAGACGTTCGCCGTCATCGATCCCGCAACGGGCCAAGAAATTTCACGCGTTCCCGATCTTGGTGCCAAGGAAACGGCCGACGCCATCGATGCCGCGTACCGCGCGCTTCCGGCGTGGTCTGCAAAGACTGCCAAGGAACGCAGTCACATTCTCAAGCGCTGGTTTGATTTGATCACAGCCGAGACTGAAAGCCTGGCGCTTCTCATGACAATGGAGCAGGGCAAGCCACTGGCCGAGGCCCGCGGCGAGGTGGCCTACGGCGCGTCGTTCGTCGAATGGTTCGCGGAAGAAGGCAAGCGCGCCTACGGGCGAACGATCCCGACTACGGCCGCAGGCCGCCGCTATCTCACGATCAAGCAACCGATCGGCGTCGTCGCAGCTATCACGCCCTGGAACTTCCCGATCGCGATGATCACGCGCAAGGTTGCAACGGGCCTGGCAGCTGGATGCACCTTCGTCGTCAAGCCGTCTGAGGAAACACCGCTATGCGCGCTGGCGGTGGCAAAACTCGCCGTCGATGCCGGTGTTCCGCCGGGCGTGCTCAACATCATCACGACCATGGATGCGCCCGCCGTTGGCAAAGTTTTGTGCGATGATGACCGCGTGCGCAAGCTGACGTTT
>JANMOL010000241.1:0-3151 GCA_031369245.1 Hyphomicrobium sp.
AGCGGACCTTTGAAAGCGATCTGCCGCAAATCAATTTCGTTGGCGCCGTGCGGGCCTCGCACTGCTACGGGCTCTACATCAGTCCCGGCCCGGTTTACTGCTCGGGCAACAACACGGTGTTCGTCAGCCTCAGCGAGATGGAGCGCGTCTCGAGCCGCATCGCGGGTGTTGGCGATCTCGGCTTGGCGTTTTTGGTTGCCCACGAACTTGGACATCACGTGCAAAAAGTCCACGGCCGGTTTCGCGTGTTGTCAGCGCTGATCCGCGCTGCACCACAATTGCAGCGTGAATTGTCGTTGCGGTTTGAACTTGAAGCGGATTGCCTGGCGGGCGTCTGGGCTGGCAAGAGCCCGAAATTCGCAACGCTGGCGGGCGCGCGCGAGGCGATGCTGACCGCCATCGACGCCATCGGCGACGATAAAGTTCAGCTGGCCTCGGCCGGACTTGTCAATCCGGCGACCTTCACGCATGGCACGTCCGCGCAACGCGTGCGCTGGTTCAAAGCCGGCGTTGATGGCGGCACGATCGAGACCTGTGACGTGCTCAACGCGGCCATCATCGATTGAGTGATTGAACTCTGTGTATTTTCAGTTCGCCTGAAGACAGGGCGTGCGCCGCCATTTAAACTCTCCGCATATTTAAGTTTGCGGGGCCATTGCCATGCCATCAAATTTGTCGAACGCCGATCGCGCCGTGCGGATGATAGCTGGAGCGCTGCTGATCGCGCTGGCGCTGGGACTGCATGATGCCGGCAATCTTCCCCAATCGAGTGTGTGGTGGGGCTGGTTCGGCGTTATCCCGCTGGCGTCGGCGTTCTTTGGCTGGTGCCCGCTCTATCAGCTGTTTGGCATTCATACACTGCCGCGGGCTTAGCGCTGCCTGAGTGGCCCGTTTGCAGCTCAGGATCAAGCGCTGCGTGCGCCTAAAGCGCTTCGCCGCCGAAGTTGCCGACCTTGCACGGCACATTCTTGGCGGCTAGCGCCTTACAGACTTTGGCGGCTTCGGCGCGCGATTTGATCGGACCGGCCAGCAAATCAAAAACCGGGTTGTCGGCGTTGCCGGTCGCAAGATAGCGCGGCTCCAAGTTTTTCAGCGCATCGCTATGACGATCGGCGAGCAGGCTCCAGCTCAATCGCAGACTATCGACCGACGCGCCCGACGAGATCTGTACGCCCACCGGCTTTGGTGCCGGCTTCACGACCGCGGGACCAAATGTGATCGCTTGGTTGCTGGCCTTGGCGGCAGCGCCAACGCTGCCTGTCTCAAGCGAGCCGGCCGTCACGCCGCCCGGCGCAAGCTGGGTGTCGGCGTTGATCAGCTTTGGCGCACGCGCCGATCCCGTAGCGGGCGGCTCGGGTTGCGCTGCGGGCGCTGGTGCAGGCTCCGCGGAGGAGGCTGGGGCGGCAAGCGGTGCTGCTAGCGGACTATCGGCCTTGACTTCCGTCGCAACCGGCAGAGGCGGCGGCAACGTTTGCGGCGCTTCAGGCAATGCCGCCTCGATCGAGGCCGACGCCGGCGACAAGCGCTTCTCAAGCCCGGCGATTTGCGCGCTCAAGACTTTGCTCTCGGTGTTGGCCAGGCTGACGTCGGTCTTGACCTTGGCGACATCGAGTTGAATTTGCGCGATGCTGTCGCGCATACCGGACACCTCAGCGGCCAGCCTGGCGGCTGCGCGCTGGCCCTCATTGCTCTGGGGTTCAGCGTTAAACGACGCCGGCTTCAAGTCTTCGAGCCATTCGGGCGCTAAGCCGAGCACGGTGATGATGCCGAGCGACAGCATCCCGAACATCGACCAGATGACGACGTAGGGCGTGAAGACGGGCGTCTTGCGGATGGCGTGGATCGGTGGCGTGTGCTGCATGTCGTTTGTGTCCGCGTAAAAACCATTGCTGGCGCGAAGAGCCCGGCGCCGAATCATGAGCCTCACCGTGCGGCAGCGGGCGGGCTAGAGCAACGCTCCGGCCGGCTTTTTCGGTGGGCAACTTGGCAGCGCTGATTGCCGCGCTCGATCGGTAACAGTCTGAATTCGATCAATAAGCACCGCATGCGCCGTAAATACTGTCCGGGCCCCTGGCGGCGGCGGCATGCGGCCCCGCCGCTGTTGCTTGCCGCTCTTGCTGCCAGGCTAGCGCTGGGGGTATGCAACCCTGCCGGCATGCGTGATTCCGGTGTTTGCCCGAAATTGCCTGAGCGGGGCGCAGCCGCCGCCATACGAGGGTTCGAGATGACCGTGCCACGCCTGCTGATCGTCGTGCTGGCTGCTGGCAAGGGCACGCGCATGAAGTCGGCGCTGCCGAAAGTGCTTCATAAAATTGCCGGCCGGTCGATGCTCGGCCATGTGCTGGCTTTGAGTGCGGCCTCGGGTGCGGCCCAAATCGCGGTTGTTGCAGGCCCTGATATGGCCGATGTCGAAGCCGAGGCAGCGGCCACCATTCCTGGCTGCAGCCTGCATCGGCAGCGCGTGCAAGCCGGCACGGCCGATGCGGTGCTGGCTGCCCGCGAGACCATCGCTGCCCACACCGGCGATGTGCTGGTGCTGTATGCCGACACGCCGTTGATCCAGCCCGGTACGATCGCTGCGTTGCGTGCCCTGCTTGATCAGGGCGCAAGTGTCGCCGTGCTCGGGTTTCGCCCCAGGGATCCAAATGGCTATGGCCGCCTACTGACCGACAGCGCCGGACAGCTCATCGCCATCCGCGAAGACAAAGACGCGAGCGATGCCGAGCGCCAGGTCGACTTGTGCAATTCCGGTGTCATGGCGTTCCGCGTGCCAGACCTTGCGGGTTTGCTGGCACGCATCGGTAATGCCAACGCCAGGAGCGAATTTTACTTGACCGATGCGGTCGAAATCGCGCGTGCGGCCGGGCTCAAAGCCGCGGTCGCTGAATGCGACGAGGACGAGGTGCTCGGCGTCAATGCCCGCGATCAGCTGGCCGCTGCCGAAGCGATTTGGCAACGCCGCCAGCGCAACGCCCTGATGCAAGCTGGCGTGACGATGATCGCCCCTGAAACCGTCTGGCTATCTTACGACACCCGCATCGGCCGCGACGTCAAAATCGAACCCATCGTCTTTTTCGGACCGGGCGTCACGGTCGAGGACGGTGCCGAGATCAAGGCCAATTGCCATCTTGAAGGCGCGACAGTCGGCAAA
>JANMOL010000245.1:0-3004 GCA_031369245.1 Hyphomicrobium sp.
GTAACCGGCGGCCGTTTGCGCCTGCTTGAATTCGTCGTCCTCGACCGCGACGAATTTCGCCCCGAGCGACTGCACTTGCTCTTTGGTTGCAGGCCGCACGTCGGTCGCCGTCACCTGCGCGCCCATGCGCCGCGCGGTTGCGATGGCCTGCAGGCCTGCAACGCCGACGCCCATGATGAACGCCTTGGCGGCCGGCACAGTACCAGCCGGCGTCATCATCATCGGCAGCGCTTGCCCGAACATCGAGGCGGCATCGACCACCGCCTTGTAGCCAGCGAGGTTCGCTTGGCTCGACAGCACGTCCATCGACTGGGCGCGCGTGGTGCGCGGCATGAGTTCCATCGAAAAAATTGACGCGCCGGTCGCGGCCAAGGCATCCAGCGCTGCCCGATCACCATAGGGATCGATCATGGCCGCAACGATCGCACCCGGCTTTAACGCGGCGATCTCCGTGTTGGACGGGCGGCGCACTTTCAGCAGCACGTCCGCGCCCGACAGCGCTTCGGCATGGCTTACAATGTCGGCGCCGTTGGCCCTGTAGGCGTCATCGGAAAAGCGCGCCCCAGCCCCAGCGCCGGCTTCCACCCGAACGCTCATGCCGAGCGCCAGCAGTTTCTTGACCGTCTCGGGCGATATCGCGACACGCGGCTCGTCTGCCGCTTCACGGGTGACAGCAATCGTGACCATGAACACTTCCGGTTGAGAGGGGGCGGCGGCGAATGCCGGGGTGGCAAGGCGATCGGCGGATGCCGGGATGGAAAGACGAACGGCGGATGCCGGGATCAAAAAGGGCAGTGCAAGATGCCTCTGCCCTAATTCAAAGTGTGCTGCGACCGGCCGCGGGCGGCTGAGCCCTCAGACCAGGAAATACTTCATGCCAGCCATGAGCAGCACCAGCAGCACGATGGCGATCTTCGTAAAACGCAAGAACCGGGCGTAGGTATCGTCGTGCTGTTCGTAATCCATCGCGGGATGTTTGTCTGACGTGTCGTGGCCCAAATTCTCGTCCTCCCAAGTCAAAGGCATTCTTTCAGGCTTTTAGGTACCGCAAGACTTGTCCCGCTTCAAGCCGCATGGCCGCCGTCATTGGCGCCATGACACTGTTTCACAGGGCGGTTCGCAGGGCGGGTCGCAGGGCGGTTCAAAGCGGCGGCGACGCTGGCAAACGCCTCAGCCGCACGCTAGGGTTCTCAGGACTTGAGGCGATCCATCACCGAGGCATGCCATGACGCGCCGGTCTATCGCCATTGTGACGCTGGTCTGGGCGCTCACAGCCTTGGCGCCGGTCGCCGGCATGACGCCTTTTTTGGGCACAGACCACGCCCGCGCGGATCAACCCGGCCCGGTTGCAGGTAACGTCCAAAGTAAAGCCTCGGGCCAATTCTCAGGCCAAGTATGGCGCACCCCGTCATGCGGCTGCTGCAAGGCTTGGGTCGATCATATGCAATCCAAGGGCTTTGACCTGACAATCATCGACCTGCCCACCACCGAACTCAGCCAAAAGAAAGTTGCGCTCGGCGTTGGCGGTGCGTTGGCTAGCTGCCATACCGCGTCGATCGGCGGATACACCATTGAAGGCCATGTCCCCGCCGCCGACGTCGAACGCCTGTTGACCGAGAAGCCGGATGCCGTTGGCCTGTCCGTGCCCGGTATGCCGGCTGGCTCTCCCGGCATGGAGATGGCTGACCGGCACGACGCCTACGACGTGCTGCTTGTCAAAAAGGATGGCACGTCGTCGGTCTTTGCCCACCACGGCGAACCGCCACCCGGCGATCAGGGTGACGCAAACAAAAACTAGACCGCGACCTGTGTGCCCACTTCAACCACCCGATCGGTCGGGATTTGGAAGTACGTGGTCGCATCCTCGGCACTGCCTGCCAGCGCAATGAACAAGCGTTCCTGCCAGCGCGGCATCTCGGATTTCGAGGTCACGCGCAACGACCGCCGCGACAAGAAGAACGACGTAGCACCGATCTCGATATTGCAGTCTTTGCGGCGGCAATGCTCCAGGATCTTGGGAATGCTCGGCGTTTCCATAAACCCATAGCGCGCGATGATGCGCAGGAAGTGGTCGGAAACCCGCTCGACCGTAATGCGATCATGACGCGGCACGCGCGGGGTATCCTCGGTCTTGATCGAGAGCAGGATGTTGCGCTCGTGCATGACGCGATTGTGCTTCAGGTTGTGCAACATCGAGGTCGGCGCAGCGTAGGGATCGCCGGTCAGAAACACTGCTGTTCCAGGCACCCGATGCGGCGGCTTGGCTTCGAGCTTGCGGACCAGCCAATCGAGATCAGCTTCGTTGCGCTTTGAGGCTTTCGCCAGCAGCCCCGTACCGCGCACCCAGGTGTACATCACCAGACCGAGGGCTGCTGCGATGGTGATCGGCACCCAGCCGCCGGCAAAGAACTTCAGAATGTTGGCCGAGAAGAACACCTGCTCGATCAGCAAAAACGGGATCATCAAAAACGCCGCCTGCCAAATCGGCCACTTCCAGCATTTCCACACCACAAAGAACGCCATCATGCTGTCGATCACCATGGCAGCGGTCACCGACACGCCGTAGGCCGCTGCCAAGTTCGATGAGTTCCGGAACAGGATGACAGCGCTGGCGACCGCCAGAAAGATCAGCCAGTTGACGCGCGGCATGTAGATCTGTCCGGCCATGCTCTCGGACGTGTGGCGAATTTCGAGCCGCGGAATAAGACCCAGCTGAATGGCTTGGCGCGTCAGCGAGAACGCACCGGTGATGACCGCTTGACTTGCAATAACTGTGGCAAACGTCGACAGGATCACCATCGGGATCAGCGCCCAATCCGGATAGAGCCGGTAGAACGGGTTCTCGAGTGCGGTCGGGTCGGCCATGACCAGCGCGCCCTGACCAAAATAATTCAAAAGCAACGCTGGAAACACCAGCATGAACCATCCGGTTTGAATGGGTTTGCGGCCAAAGTGTCCGAGATCGGCATAGAGCGCCTCGGCGCCGGTGGCTGCCAGGAACACC
>JANMOL010000270.1:0-1846 GCA_031369245.1 Hyphomicrobium sp.
GTATGGCTGGTCGAGAACACCGCGCTGGCATTCGACCAGATCGCCGAGTTCTGCGGCCTGCATCCGCTCGAAGTCAAAGGCATTGCTGACGGCGACGTGGCGCAAGGCATCAAGGGCATGGACCCGGTGACCAACGGGCAGCTGACGCGCGAAGAAATTGCACGCGGCGAAAAAAACCACAGTCACCCGTTGAACCTGGCTGTCAGCAAGGTCGAAATCCCGCAGCAGGTGCAGGCTCGCAAAGGCCCGCGCTACACCCCGGTTTCGCGCCGTCATGACCGCCCGAACGCCGTACTGTGGCTGTTGCGCAATCACTCCGAGCTGAAAGACAGCCAGCTGATGCGGCTCGTCGGCACCACCAAGCCGACGATCGCGCAGATCCGCGACCGGACGCACTGGAACTCATCGCAACTGACGCCGCAGGATCCGGTGACGCTTGGCTTATGCTCGCAAATCGATCTCGACGCTGAAGTGCAAAAGGCCGCCCGCCGTCTCGACAAGGATCGCAAGGCCAGCGGCAAGGGTCAGGACAAGGCCGGCACGCTGATCGCGACCGAAGAAACAACGGCGCCCAAGGCACCCGCCAACACCGCTGCCATTCTGGCGCCGAAGGAAGCAGCCGTTGCGCCTGAAGAAACGCCTGAGCAAGAGCATGCCCGCGTGCTGGCCAAGCTCAAAGGCATGCCGTCGCTCAAGCAGGGCGACGAGCCGGTCGATAGCGAAGAATAGCGCTTACGCCCGCAACGGTGGCAGGTGCTGGCGCAGGTCAAACTGCGACCAGCCGAGCGCCCGTCCCGCCAGCATCACATAGACGGCAGCCAGCGCCATCTCGGTCGCTGGAATACCCCAGTACTGCATCAGGAATGTCAGCGGGAACGGCAGCATCCACAGCGTGCCGATCAACCCGAGTTCGACCGCCGTAGGCGCATCGCGGCGCGCCGTCCAATACCAGACCAGCGCGGCTAGCGGCAGCGCCAGATCATGGGCCAGCAGGTACGGCACCGCCATCACTGTGCCAAGCCCGAGGATGGCAACTTTGAGCGGCCACTCAGCCCGCGAGCGCGCGACCAGCACGGTCGTGACCGCGATCGCAGCTGAGATCAGCCACTGGCCCTTCAAGGCCAGCGGCACCGGCACGCCGAGGGTCCACAGCGCTGCATACGGCGTCGTCATGTGGATGGCGTAGAAATCGTTCATCGCCAGAATGTACTGCCACTGCAGCTGCGCGGTGTCGGTGAGGTAGGCGTGCCACGGACCAAGCCCAAACAGCGCGATGCTGAACGCGCCTAATGACAGCGCCGTCACACCGGCTGCAAACATTGTGCGCCATGCGCCGATCGCCAGCAGGAAGAGCGGCAGCAGTACGCCGAGCTGCGGCTTCAGCGTCATGAACCCAATCAGGATGCCAGCCAGCACCGGCCGCACCGGCAGCATCCGCATCGCCGCAACGAACAGCAACGTGACGAACAGCGTGATCTGTCCAAACACCAGGTTGCTGATCAGCACCGGCGAAATCAACAGCGCGGCGGTCAGCGGCAGGTCGGCGCGCTGCGGCCATCGGCCAACACAGGCATAGACGAACGCGATGGTGCCAAGTCCGAGCCAAAGCGCAAACGCCAGGCCATAGGGCAAAGCTGCCAGCGGTGTCAGCCACGGCAGCAGGCTCGGCGGATACGACAAATTGGTGAAAGTGGTGGCGGGCGCGAACCAGGTCTTGAGCAGCGCCTTGTAGGCTTCGGGATCATAGCCCTGATCGACCAGGCCCTCGATCACCAGGCGGCCTGCCGACCAGAAATTCACGAAGTCGAGGCCGTAATGGCTGCCGGTCGCCGTCACGCCGTTGGCA
>JANMOL010000273.1:0-4053 GCA_031369245.1 Hyphomicrobium sp.
GCTTCGGCGAGATAGCTGGCCTTGGCATCCCAGCCTTCGGTTGCGACGCGTTGCCGGGCTTTGGCGGCGTCATAGGGCTCGCTGAGCGCGCTGCGTATAGCCGCTGCAAAAGCCCGCGGGGTGTTGGCGACGCGCACCAGATCGCGATACTTCTCAAGTGCGGGGAAGTCCGTGGTGATCACCGGGCGGCCGACCGCCAAGTATTCCTTGAGCTTGATCGGGTTGCAGGCCTGGATCCAGTCACTGTCATTCCACGGCATGATGAGCGCATCCATCGCCGCCATATAGCTCGCGACCCGGTCGTAGGGCTTGCGCCCGAGCAGCTTGACGTTGGGCAGCGTGCACCAGCCGTCGGGCAGCGAGCAGCCGCCGATGAGAGCGAACTCGACGTCCGTCAAACGGGCGGCGGTTGCGAGAACCAGTTCGGGCCCGACAGTGTGGGCGTCGATGCCGCCAATGAAACCAACACGCGGCCGCTTGAGCACGGCGACATCGGCCGGGCCCGGCGTGCGCGATTTGCCAGCGGCAACAAACATCTCGAGATCGACGCCGTGGGTGATCAGCAGCTGGCGGCGGACGCTCGCCTGCTCCTCGGCCATGAGCACGCGATTGCAGTAGACGACGAGATCAGCTGATGCCTTCAGCGTTGCGATCTGCGCGCCAACGATTGCCGGGTCGGCTTCGGGGAAGGCTTCGAACCGGTCGGTGCGCTGGAGCACCAGGGCTGCGTGCGGGATTTGCCCGATCAAGTGAGCGCCTGCTGGACAATGGATCCACAGCAGCGGCCGCTTGATGCCGGCCCGCGCGGCGGCCAGTTTGATCTGCGGAGCCAGGGCCCAGCTCGATAGCCGCTGACCGGTCGCGCCCGGTACGGAGGCCGGTGAAAACACCCAGAAGTTGTTTTCGACGCGTACGATCCCGCGCGCCAGGCTTTTCAATTTGCGGCCGACGCGGGCTGCAAACTGGCTCTTTTCCTTGAGCGAGGGCATGCGGACGGCAAGCGAATTGACGAACAGAACCGGCCAGTCTTCGGCCAAGCGCCGCATGATCTGGAAATCGAAGTGGCCGCGGTTGTGATACCACCAGTCTTCGCCGCCAATGCAGATGATGCCGTCGAACGGCGCGCCGTCCGCCATGTTGCTGATCCCGCCGCCGCTGTTGCCCATTGCGCGCCCTTTTCGCCGTCCCGAGGCTCGAGTGTGGCGTGATCCGGCTTAATCATTGGTTAGTGGTTGAGAGGTTAACGGCTTCGTTAAGAGATGGTTAGCCCGTGGAGATTAGGCTCAGAGCCGAATCATATGACGAGGTGGATGCGCAATGCTCGCCAAAACTCCGGTCGACGTTTCGATCATTGTGGTCAGCTATAACACCCACGCCTTGACCAAGGCGGCGCTCGATTCCGTGCTCGCGCAAACGCATGCGGTGACATACGAGGTGATCGCGGTCGATAACGCCTCGCAGGACGGATCGGCGGCCATGCTGGCAGCCCATCCGATCAACGCCCACGTCATCACGCTTGACGAAAACATCGGCTTTGCGCGCGCCAATAACGTGGCGGCACGCTCAGCGCGCGGGCGGTATCTGCTGTTATTGAACCCCGACACGGTGGTGCTCGACGGCGCCATCGACAAGCTCGTTGCCTTTGCCCGCCAAAACCCCAAGGCCCGGATCTGGGGCGGCCGCACGCTGTTTGGCAATCTCGCATTGAACCCGTCGTCGTGCTGGAGTCGCATGACGCTGTGGAATTTGCTGTGCCGGGCGACCGGGTTGACCGGGCTGTTCTCCAAAACAGACGTGTTCAACGGCGAAGCGCTTGGCGGCTGGCAGCGCGACAGCGTCCGCCGCGTCGACATCGTCTCGGGCTGCTTTTTCCTGATCGACAAGCCGTTGTGGGACGGCCTGCGCGGCTTTGACCCGCTGTTCTTTATGTATGGCGAGGAAGCTGATCTGTGCCTGCGGGCCCACGCCTTTTCCGCCCGCCCGATGATCACGCCCGCGGCGACGATCATTCACTACGGCGGCGCCTCCGAGCGCGCGCGCTCGGACAAAATGGTCCGGCTGCTGGCTGCCAAAGCCTCGCTCATTGAACGTCATTGGCAGCCAGCGCTGGTGCCGTTCGGGCGCGTGCTGCTGGCCGCCTGGCCGCTGTCGCGCAAACTTGCGATGACGTGCGCTGCCCGCGTTGGCGGCTCCAAGATCGATCACGACAGCGCCAAGACCTGGTCTGAGATCTGGTCCCGGCGCGCAGAATGGCAGCGCGGCTATGCGATGTCAGCGCCGGTAACGGTGCCCGCGCAGGCTGTCTCATCGTTGGCTCCAGCGATCGCGGGCGCCCACTGATGACGGCAGAGCGTTGCGCGGCAGCTGTGAGCGTTCATCGCGCCGGCGAAGGCCGCGATGCAAGCGCTACGCCGCGCTACACGATCGGCACGCTGGTCTCGGACCCAGCGCAATACGCCGTCATGCGCGCGTCCTTTGCTGACGGCGGATTTGACGTGAATACCACTGAATACCTGTTCATCGATAACACCCAGCCGGTCCAGACCGATGCCTATCGCGGGCTGAACGCGCTGCTCAATGCGGCCCGCGCGCCGCATGTCATCCTGTGTCATCAAGACGTGCGGCTGTTGCGAGACGGTATCGCGGATCTCGATCAGCGGCTGTCAGACTTAACTGCGCGCGATGCGACGTGGGCGCTGGCGGGCAATGCCGGCGGCGTAGCGCCTGGACGGCTCGCGCTCTGCATTACAGACCCGCACGGCCGAGGCCAGCGCGTTGGCAATCTGCCCGAGCGCGTGATGTCGCTCGATGAAAACTTCATGGTCGTGCGGCGCGATGCACGGCTCGGCTTTTCAAACGATCTCAGCGGCTTTCATTTCTATGGCGCGGATATCTGCCTGCACGCCAGCCAGATGGGATGTGCCGCCTACGTCATCGACTTTCACCTCGAGCATCTTTCGCCCGGCAAAAAAGGCCACGACTTTGCCATCGCGGAAGCCGCCTTTCGCTCCAAGTGGTCGCGCGCACTCGCTCCACGCTGGATGCAAACGACGTGCAGCCTGCTGCATCTGACCGGTGATCCCGTGCGCAGCGTCATCGGCCGGTTTGTCGATGCCCCGCTCGCCCGCTTGTCGCGGCGGATGCCGGGTGCGCGCGGGTGGGCGCTGCGCCCAAAGCTTCACACTCAACCCTCGCGGTTGCCGTGACCAACCCCAACACAGCGGCAGTGCCGGGCGCTGCTGAAGCGGTATCCCCCCCGCTTGCCAATCAGTTTGCCGGTCAATTTAAGAGTCACTTTGCGAGTCAGGGCGCCTTGCTGTTTGGCGGCTACGCGACGGCCCAATCGCTGTCGTTTGCACGCAATGCGCTGATCGGGCACGCGCTGTCGAAAGGCGATTTTGGCATCGCCGCGACGATCACCCTCGTCCTGCAATTAATCGAGACACTGTCCGATCTCGGCTCCGACCGGCTAATCGTGCAAGCCGACGACGGCGACCATCCGCGCTTCGTCGCGACGGCGCATACCGTTCTGGTGGCGCGCGGCGTTGTGCTGTCGCTGCTGATGCTGGGACTTGCGCCGCTGCTGGCCCAGTTCTTCAATATTGCCAGCGCGACGTTCGCGTTTCAGGCGGCAGCCCTGGCGCCGCTGATCAAAGGTTTTGTGCATCTCGATTGCCGCCGCGCTCAGCGCCGCTTCGACAACCGTCCGCAATTGCTGGTCGAAGTCGTGCCTCAACTGGTGGCGCTGGCGCTGACCGTTCCGATGCTGTCATTCGCACCAAGCTATTCAGCTGTTGTCTGGCTGGCCGTCGTGCAGGCGCTGACCGCCGTTGTCATTTCGCATGGCCTTGCCGGCCGGTCTTACCGTTTTGCCGCCGATCGACTGATCCTGCGGCGGCAGATTGCGTTTGGCTGGCCGATCCTGGCCAGCGCCCTGCCGCTGATCGCGGTCTATCAGGGTGACCGCATCATCATCGGACGGCTGGCTGGCATGGACATGTTAGCTGCCTACTCCGTGGCCTTCATGGTCACGATGGTGCCGGGTCTGATCGC
>JANMOL010000290.1:0-4854 GCA_031369245.1 Hyphomicrobium sp.
CCGCCCAGGGCGATCTGGGACCCATCAATGCGCGTGCACTCCCGGAGGCGTCTCGCTGATCTTTTCTGCCTAGCGCTCGCCTGTTTTGCCCTTTTGCCGCCGGCTATGGCGGCAGCCGATGAAGCACCGCCAAGCGCCGCAGAATTTCAGCTCGACGTCTCGATCAACGGACAACCGACCGGCCTTGTCGCCCGTTTCGCCGATCTCGGCGACGGACGCTTTGCGTCGCCTGCCAGCGAACTGCGCGAGCTTGGTGTCAAGGTGCCGGATGAAATGCCGGATGGCCAGCTTGTGCCGCTCGATGGATTTCGGGGCGTCAGCTACGTCTATGACGAGCAAAAGCAAGCCATCGCCCTTGAGCTCGACGATGAGCATCGGGTCCGCAAGTCCTATGATGCGCGCGGCGAGGGCAGCCAAGCCAAGCTGTCGACTACCGACTGGGGCGCCGTTCTCAACTACAGCGTCTTTGGTTCGACCGGCGGCGAAGATTTTATCTCGACGACCGGCACCGGCAGCTTTTCGGGCTTGAACACGACGCTTGATGCGCGCGTGATTTGGCCGCTCGGGATCCTGAGCCAGACCGGCATCGTCGGCATGACGCTGGCCGATGAAACTCAAGGGTTGCGGCTCGAGACAACCTACACATTCTCGGATGAGGACAACCTCGTCACGTGGCGTGGCGGTGATTTCATATCGGGCGGCATCGGTTGGTCGCGGCCCATTCGCATGGGCGGTGTGCAAGCCCAGCGCAGCTTCACAATGCGGCCCGATCTCGTCACCGCTCCCCTGCCATCGGTCAGCGGATCGGCCGCCGTGCCATCGACAGTCGATGTGTTCGTCAACGGCATCAAATCGTACTCGAAAGAGGTCGCCGCGGGGCCCTATCAGATTGACAACGTTCCCTCAATTTCGGGCTCGGGGGTGGCCCAAGTCGTCACCCGGGACGCGGCTGGACGAGAGGTCCTGCAAACGCTGTCGTTTTATACCTCGCCCCGGCTTTTGAAGCCGGGGCTTTACGACTTTTCAGTTGAGGCGGGAGCGCCGCGGCTGAGCTACGGCATCGACTCGTTCAACTACGACGAAAGCATCGCTGGATCTGCGACGGTGCGCACCGGCATCACTGATTGGCTGACAGGCGAAGCTCATACCGAAGGCAGCGATAGCCTGATCAATGGCGGCGCCGGCTTTGTCGCAAGCGCGTTTGATGCAGCGATCGTCTCGGCGGCGATCAGCGCCAGTTTTTCAGACCAGGAATCCGGCACGCAACTCTACGCCGCCTTTGAAACAAAAATCGGCCCGGTCGCGATCAATGCGCGCGCCCAACACGCCTTTGGCGGCTATCAGGATCTGGCGTCGCTGACGGCGCGCTCCGATACCAGCCGATTTGGCAACACGACGTTCATCGCTCCTGGCTTCAGTGGCGGATTGCTCAGCCGTGCGCCGCCGCGCGCGATCGACTCGATTACGCTCAGCATGCCGATTGAGTTCGACAAATCGTCAATCAGCGCGACGTTTCTGCGCTATGAGCCAGAGACCGGTGATGGCAGTGAAATCGTGACGGCAACCTACTCGCGTCCCTTGCCGTACAACGCCAGCATGTTTGCGACCGGCTTCCTGGATCTCAACGATAAGGATAGCTCCGGTGTCTACCTCGGCGTCAGCATGCCGCTTGACGACAACGTCTCGGCCGGCGGCGGCACGTCGCACCGCAATGGTGAAATCACGGGTTATGCCGAAGCGACGAAGCCCCTGAGCCAGGAAACCGGCAGCTGGGGCTGGCGGATCCGTGACGACGAAGGCACGACGGCCCACCGCTCGGCGGCACTGGCCCACCGCACGAGCGCGGCACGGCTTGAAGCCACGGTCCGGCAAGACCAGTCGGGCGTGCGGGGAACGGCCGAGATCGATGGCGCGTTCGCGCTGCTGGGCGGCGATATCTACATGTCCAACCGGATCGAGGATTCTTTTGCCGTCGTCGATGCGCAGGCGCCGGGCATCAAAGTCCAGCGTGAGAACCTGCTGGTTGGCGTCACCAACGAGGATGGCAAGATCCTGATCCCCAATCTCAACGCGTTTCAGAAGAACAAGGTCTCGATCGATCCGATGGACTTGCCGCTCAATGCCGAAGTCTCATCGACGTTTGACTACGTCGCACCGAGCTACAAGAGCGGCGTCTATGTGAAATTCGACGTCAAGAAAGCCACGCCCAGCGCATTGGTGATTTTAATCGATGCGGCTGGCGCATTTCTTCCCGCTGGATCCGAGGGCCGCCTTGAGGGTTCGGACGAGCCGTTTGTGGTTGGCTACGACGGCCAAGCCTTCATCAAAAACCTCGGTGCGGTCAATGCCATCCGCGTTACGGCCGATGGTCGCGAGTGCTCAGCGCAATTTGCCTTTGCGCCGACCGACACTGTCCAGCCCGTGATTGGACCGGAGATCTGCCAATGAGACGAGTATTTCTGATCGCGCTTTCAGCCGTCGTCGCGCTGCTGACGTCGCAAGCACCAGCCTCAGCACAAACGTGCACAGCAACCATTTCAGCGGTGAACTTCGGAACCGTCAATCTGACACTCGGCTCTGTGATCGACGTGACCGCAAATCTCGAACTTTTTTGCTCGGGCTTGCCGGGTCAAACCGTGCGCACATGTCCGAGTATTGGACCTGGAACCGGCGGGGCGGCGGCCGGCGGCGGCACGCGCTACATGACGGGCTCGCTGGGCGGGCAAATTGGCTACAACCTTTTCCAAGATGCAAACCACAGCACGGTGTGGGGCACCGTTAACGGCAGCATGGGCGGTTTCGGTCCGCCGGCGATTGACGTTGCTCTGAACCTTGGAGGCGCGGGCGGCACGACGCGCACAATCCACGCCCGCATATTTGCCGGTCAGCAATCGACGCCAACGGGCACTTTCAACTCAACATTTTTAGGAGCCGACGTTTCGATTGCGACTGGCTATGCCATCGCCAACCCGACCTGTGCTGCCATTGGACAGAGCAATGCGACAACAACTACGTTCACAGCCAACGCGGTCTATCCAGCGTCATGCACGATTTCGGCCAGTGGTTTGAATTTTGGTGCGATCGCTTCGACGTCTGCTAGCACCGACGCATCGGCATCCCTGACCACGCGCTGCAGCAGTGCTACGCCTTATACCCTGTTGCTCAACGGCGGGCTGACCGGCGCGGCCAATCCACTCGCACGGCAGATGCAATCGGGCGCTAATCTGTTGACCTACGCGTTGTACCAAGACTCCAATCGCACGCAGCCGTGGGGGGCGACGATCGGCAGTAATGTGCTCGGCGGAACCGGCACGGGCAGCAATCAGTCGATCTCTGTCTATGGCCGCGTGCCGCAGCAGCCAACGCCGCCGGTCGGGTCCTATGCCGACACCGTCATCGTGACGATCGACTATTGATTGCAGCCGTCTGCAGCCCGCAATGTAAATTTCCGGCACTCAACTTTCGGTCAGGCCGTGGGCGATAATTTTTTTCATCACGCTTGGCAGCGCTTGGCCCGGCAGATCACGACGCTTGACCCAGCGGCAGCGATCCTGTCCGGCCCAGAACGTAAAGCTGGTATCGACCGGCACCAGCGCGCGATAAACCGTGAGTTCAAGCCGGAAGTGCGTGAAGACGTGCACCACCGTGCCCGGCACCTGCCACCAATCGCCCAAAACGGGCGCAGTGCGCAAAGCATCTTTCACCGCCGGGAGATCATCGACCCAGGGTGTCGACGGAACTTCGAGCATGGCCCCCAGTAGCCCCGCCTCAGGCCGCTGGCGCAGCAGCACGCAGCCGTCTTCGCGCAACGTTAAAAATGCGTAGCCATATCGAACGGGCCGCGCGGCCTTGGCGAGCTTCGCGGGGATGACCTCTGCAAGGCCGTTGCCGCCGGCTGCACAATCCTGCTGCAGAGGGCAGACCAAGCAGGATGGCCGGCGCGGCGTGCAGATCTGAGAGCCGAGATCCATCATCGCTTGCGCGAAATCTCCGGCGCGCCGGTTGGGGGTCAGCGTTTCGGCCAGCCGTTTGATCTCACGCTTCGATGCGGGCAGCGGCTGGCGCACCGCGAACAGCCGGGCCACGACGCGCTCGATATTGCCGTCAACCGGTGTCGCCTTTTGGCCAAACGCGATGGCGGCAATCGCCGCGGCCGTGTAGGTGCCTATGCCCGGCAGCGACTTCAACGCCGTTTCGTCGTTGGGAAAAACGCCGGCATGTTCGCGAACGATCGCATCGGCACAGGCCTTAAGATTGCGGGCGCGCGAATAATATCCGAGACCAGCCCACATTTGCAGAACGTCTTCAAGCGACGCAGCCGCTAGACCGTGGATCGTTGGCCAGCGCGCAACAAATTTTTCGAAGTAAGGGATTACGGCTGTCACCGTCGTCTGCTGCAGCATGATCTCGGACAGCCAGACGCGATACGGATCAGCCTTTTTGCGCGGGCCATAGCGCCACGGCAGATGCCGCCGCTCGGCATCATACCAAGCCAGCAAAGCTGCCACCGTCTGCGAGCCCGCGGGCCGCAGCGGCAACTGTTTTTGTGCTAAGGCTCCCACACGTCCCCCGTCAAAATCTGCGAACGGGACTCATCGAATCGGCATCATGATGATAAGGGACGAGCTGGTCGTCTCAACCCGGACGCTGAACAAAACCATCAGATGCTGACAACTAAAAATCCCCAAAGTCCCCGGCCGCTGCCGCCCGACACCCGTAAAAGCCACAAGAGCTTTGTGCGAGCGGCTGGAAGTTTTGTGCCCAAGCTGACGGCCAAGGCATTCCAGAGATACGGATTTCACAGCGCGGAGATCATGACGGCGTGGGACCGGGTGGCCGGGCCGGAACTCGCCC
>JANMOL010000354.1:0-6696 GCA_031369245.1 Hyphomicrobium sp.
TAAGGCGCTGGCGCTTGGCGCGGACGCGGTCGCGATCGGCTGTGCAGCCCTTGTTGCGCTTGGCGATAATGATCCGTCTTATGAAGCTGAATACAACGCGCTTGGCACCACGGCTGGCGCGTACGACGATTGGCATGAGGGGCGCGACCCGGCCGGCATCACCACTCAAGACCCTGAGCTTGCCCAACGGCTCGATCCGGTGCGGGCTGGCCGCCGCCTCGCCAATTATCTCAAGGTCATGACGCTCGAAGTGCAAACCATTGCCCGCGCCGCCGGTCACAATCACATTCACAATCTCGAACCCGAAGATCTGTGTGCACTGACCATCGAAGCGGCTGCCATGGCGCGGGTGCCGCTGGCAGGAACAACCTGGATACCTGGACAGAACGGATCGGGCGGTCTTTAAGGCCGCCCCTTTTTTTACCCAACGCTCAGTTGATCACGGCCCTTAAAATTTCGTCCATCGAGGAAACACCCATGGCCCAGGACCTCGCCCAGCTCGCAAAAGACCGCGGTATTCGCTACTTCATGATTTCCTATACGGATCTGTTTGGCTCGCAACGCGCCAAGCTGGTTCCGGCGGCGGCGATTGCAGACATGCAGAGAGACGGGGCCGGATTTGCGGGCTTCGCAACGTATCTCGACATGACGCCTGCGCATCCCGATCTGTTCGGCCTGCCAGACCCCTCGTCGGTCATCCAGCTGCCGTGGAAAAAAGACGTGGCCTGGGTCGCGGCCGATTGCATGATGGAAGACAAGCCGGTCAATCAGGCACCACGCGTTGTCCTCAAAAAGGTCATGGCCGAGGCCGCCGAGCTTGGGCTGTACGTCAAGACCGGCGTCGAGTGCGAGTTCTTCCTGGTCAACCCGGACGGAACCGCCATCGCGGACGACAAGGACCGGGCGGGTAAACCGTGCTACGATCAGCAGGCCGTCATGCGGCGCTTCGATCTCATCGCGGAAATCTGCGACTACATGCTCGAAATGGGCTGGGGCCCCTATCAGAACGATCACGAAGACGCCAACGGCCAGTTCGAAATGAATTGGAACTTCGACGATAGCCTGATCACAGCTGACCGGCACTCATTCTTCAAGTTCATGACCCGCTCGATCGCCGAAAAACACGGCCTGCGCGCGACCTTCATGCCAAAGCCGTTCATGGGCCTGACGGGCACCGGCTGCCACGCGCACATCTCGGTTTGGGACAAGGCCGGTAAGGTCAACATGTTCTATGACCCGACGGAGGAGATGGGCCTGTCGCAACAGGGCTATCATTTCCTCGGCGGCATCATGAAACACGCCGAAGCCCTGGCGGCGATCACCAATCCGACGGTCAACTCGTATAAGCGCATCAACGCGCCGCGCACCGTGTCTGGTGCAACGTGGGCGCCCAACACCGTCACCTGGACCGGCAACAACCGCACCCACATGGTGCGCGTGCCCGGCAAGGGCCGCTTTGAGTTGCGCTTGCCCGACGGCGCCGTCAACCCGTACCTGTTGCAAGCGATCATCATCGCTGCTGGCATCGACGGCATCAAATCCAAGGCCGACCCCGGCAAGCGTCTCGACATCGACATGTACCAGCTGGGCCATACGGTCAAAGATGCGCCGCGCCTGCCGCTGAACCTGCTCGACGCGATCCGCAACTTCGACAAGGACACCGGTCTCAAGGCCGCGCTTGGCGAAGAATTCTCGGCCGCCTACATCAAGATGAAGACGGCGGAATGGAACGCCTTCAGCTCGCACTTTACCGAGTGGGAGCGCGACAACACCCTCGATTGCTAAAGCGGTTTTGTCCTCGACCGGCCACCCTTTGTGCCGGCCGCCCGAATGCCTCGCCCGTCCCTGCGAGCAACCTTAGCCCCGGCCGCAAAGCCGGGGTTTTTCTTTTGTCCGTGCCGCTTGTCCGGGCGTGTGGCCATTGACCTGCCGCATCCGCTATGCACAACAGCGCTCACCGCCCGCATCGATGACTTATTAACCCGGGGCGGGCAGGGACAACCATCCGCCAACCGCATGACCACGGAACCCATTTCAGGATTTCGCGCACGCTCGCGGCCGCGCCTCAGAGAAGACTCTGGCGCGCTGTCGAGCGCTGCTGTCTGGTCGCTGACAACGCTCATCGCCGCCGCCTTGGCCTATTATCACTGGCGCTACGAGGGCTGGCGCGAAACGATTATTTTTGCCAGCGCCATTACCGCGACCTTGGTTGCGGTTTTGACATTCGCAACCCGCCGCATCCTGTTTTCGATTGCGCTCGTGGCGGCCATGGTCGCGATGATCGTCGTCGCGTCCGACGTCAAACGGCACTACGTTGAAATGGTGCTGCACGCCTACGACGTCGTGTTCTACCTGACGTCGGTTTCGACGATTAGTTTCCTGTGGGTCGATCACAAGGGCTCTTTGATCGCCATCTTAGCAGCCTTCGCCGCAACGGCCTTTATCGGCACCATTCTCTACCGGCTCGATAGTTCGCGGGTATCGCGACTGATCAGCGCCGCCGTTGCCATCACCTGCGCGGCGATGGGTCTGTGGGCCAGCCACGCCAAGGGCGAACGTCGCAACACGCTGTTCTTCTGGGACAACCTGTACCTGTCATCGTTCTATTCGTCGTGGTCGGAGACGCTTGAAACGCTGTGGCGCGGGCAACTGCTCGAAGCGCTGGCCAGTCAATCGAAGCCGCCGTTTGTCATGCCGCAGTCGTGCTCGCCAGCGGAACAGCCGCCGCACATCATCCTGATCCATCAAGAAAGCGTGGTGCCGCCGTCGCAATTCCCGTCGCTGTCCTACGACCGATCGCTTGACCCGTTCTTCCGGTCGTATGACGGGGCATTGCATCGCTTGCGGGTGGAAACCTACGGCGGCGCCTCGTGGCTGACGGAGTTCTCAGTCCTCACCGGCGTTTCGACTTACTCGTTCGGCGGCATGCGGACGTTTGTTCAATCAATGATGCAGGGCAAGATCCGCGATACCCTGCCGGAGACCCTGACGCGCTGCGGCTATCACAACAGCGTCTTTTATCCGGTGCCAAAAGATTTTGTTTCGAATGGCCGGTTCTACGCTGCCGTCGGCATGCCAGAAATCTTCGACTTCAAGGCCCAGGGCGCCAAGCGCTACAACGAGCGCGACCAATTCTATTATGGCAACGTGCTGGCCAATCTCGAAAAGAACATTGCGGCGTCGAGCGCGCCGGTGTTTTCGTTCATCATCACGTCGGCGACGCACTTGCCGTATCAAAGCCCGTACGAACCCGAGGTCAATGTACCCGGCGGCGGGCCCGGCACCGATCCCGAAATGAACGAGTATCTGCGCCGCTTGGCGATGGCCAAGATGGACTACGAAGCGTTTCGCGCCGATTTGAAAACGCGGTTCCCAAAGGAAAAATTCCTGATCGTGCAATATGGCGATCACCAGCCGGTCGCGACGCGGACGCTGCTTGGCTTCGACCAAAAACTCACAGCCGAGGATGTTAAACTCAAACCCGATAGCCCGGGCCTGGTGACGTACTATACGATCGACGGCATTAACTATCAGCCGCCGCCGATACCAAACGTCGAGACCCTCGATGTTGCGTATCTCGGATCGGTGCTGCTCGACGCCGCGCGCATTCCGGTATCGCCGGCGTATACCGAGCGGCTGCGCCTTCTAGCCTTGTGCGATGGCCGCTATTACACCTGCGCGCGCCGCGACGAGATCCTCGGATTTCATCGCCGCCTCATGCAATCAGGTCTCGTCGACGCCCGCTAGCGCGAGATGGCGCGTCGATCGACGCTCAGGACATTGCCCGCCCTGCGCCGCTATGGCAGGGTCCGCCTGCATGTCCTCCCATAGCGCCACCAGTTCGAGCCTCGCGTCTTGCGGCATTCGCGTTGCCGCCAGCTCGCTTGCGAGCACGAAGGCGGCGGTTGCTGCGGTCAAAGCCGAGTTCAAGGGCTGCGTCTTTCAACACATCATCGCGTTCTTCTCGACCGAGCACGATATCGACGTGCTGGTTGAGGAACTGAAGGCTGCTTTTCCCGACACGCCTGTTTCCGGGTGCAGTACGGCGGGCGAGGTCGGGCCGCTCGGCATGATGCAAGGCGGTATCGTGCTGATCGGTTTTCCTGAAGCCGGATTCCGCGTATTGAGTGAAGTCATCACCGACATCGACGCCGCCGGTGTCGAGCAAGCGTCTGAAATCGCCCGCCGCCTGCAACGCCAGATGATCAGTGGCGGCAGCAGCGCCAGCAAAGATAACGTTTTCGGCCTGCTGCTCGTCGATGGCTTATCAAACAAAGAAGAAGCCCTGACGGCTGCCATCCACTGGTCGCTCAACGATATCGAACTGATCGGCGGATCGGCCGGTGACGGGCTGGCGTTTCAGCGCACCGCGCTCATTCACCGCCACACTCTGTTGCGGCGCGGGGCTATTCTGTTCCTGATTGAAAGCTCGGTGCCGTTCGCTGTTTTCAAAACGGAGAATTTTGAACCAACCGCCATCAAGCTTGTTGTCACCGCCGCCGATACGGAAAACCGCATCGTGCAAGAGCTCAACGCTGAACCAGCCGCGCGCGAGTACGCCTCTGCCATCGGCCTTCAGCCCAATGATCTCGGACCGTTCAGCTTCGCGTCCTATCCGCTTGTCGTCAAAGTGGGCGGCGACTATTTCTGCCGGTCGATCCGCAATATGAACCCCGATGGCAGCTTGTCGTTTTTCTGTGCGATTGACGAAGGCCTGGTGTTCACGGTTGCGCGGCCACAGGACATCGTGCGCTCAACGCAAGAAACGCTGGAGGCTGTCGACGCCAAGCTCGGCGGCACTGATTTTGTCCTCGGTTTCGACTGCATTCTGCGCCGCCTTGATGCAGAGAGCCGCCAGGTGCGCCATCAAGTCGAGGAAGTGTACCGCCGCTTTGGCGTCACCGGCTTCCACACCTATGGCGAGCAATTCAACGCCATGCACTTAAATCAAACGCTAACCGGCATCGCCTTCGCCAAGCGAGCCAGCCATGACTGACACTGCACCCAACAGTGGACTTGCGGCCGCTGAGCCGGTCGATCCGGCCGCTGCCGCCACCGCGCGGCAGATCGAGAAGCTCAACAAGATCAACGCCGCTCTGATCCAGCGCGTCGAGCGCTCGATGGATCGGCAGGCCAATGCCTATTCGCTGTTCCAGACCGCCATCAGCCTTGAAGCGCAGATCCGTCACCGGACGGACGAGCTCAACAATGCCTTGTCCAATCTTGAGCGCGTCAACGCCGAATTGAGCAGCGCGCGCGATATTGCCGAGCGCGCCAACCGTTTCAAAACGCGTTTCTTCACAGCTGTCGGCCATGATCTGCTGCAGCCCCTGCATGCCGCCCGTCTGACGCTCTCGGAACTGACGGAAGCGCAGTTCGCGCCGGAAAGCCAGCGGCTCGCTGGCAACATCGCGCATGCGCTCGGCTCAATTGAAGATCTGCTAGCGACCATTCTCGATATTTCGAAACTGGAGGCGGGCGCGTTTACGCCCAACATTCAGCCGGTAGTTCTGGGCGACGTGTTTGAGCAGCTGGCTGTCAGTACCGAGCCGTCATCGCGCAACAAGGGCCTGTCTTTGCGTATTCGGCCAACGTCGCTGACGGTCCAGTCAGACCCGCTGATGCTGCGCCGGATCTTGCAAAACCTGCTGGCGAATGCGGTGCATTATACCCAGCGCGGCGGCCTGCTGATCGCCGCCCGGCCGCGCGGGTCCAATGTCAGTATTGAAGTTTGGGATACGGGACCTGGCATCGCGCCTGCGGAACAGGAGCGCATCTTTGAAGAGTTCCAGCGCGGGGCAGCATCTGAGCGCGCGGGCGGCGCAGGCTTCGGCCTCGGCCTCGCGATCGTCAAGCGCATGTCGGAAGCCTTGCAGCATCCCGTCGAACTGCGCTCGCGCGTTGGGCGCGGGACACGCTTTTCGCTGCTCGTGCCGCGCGCAACGGCCGCTGCGCCCCGGCTTGCGGCTCTGTCCAGCACCCTGCTTTCGACAGAACCCGGCTTGCTCGCCCGCCGGCTGATTGTCATCGACAACGACCTTACCGTTCTCGGCGCCATGCAAACCCTGCTGACCCGCTGGGGAGCGGACGTCCATCTGGCGCGCGATCTCGACGATATCGCTGCCATCATCGCCGACGGCGCGTTCGAACCGGCAGCCGTTCTTGCGGACTATCACTTGGACGGCGGTGTGCTGGGTCTGGCCGCTGTCGCGCGGATCCGCGAGCGATTTGGCAAAGCTATCCCATCGATCTTGATTACGGCCGACCGCTCGGAGGCGACGGCTGATGAAGCCCGCCGCGCTGATTGCGAGTTACTCCACAAGCCGGTCCGGCCAGCTGAACTCCGCGCCCTACTGCAGCATTTGCTGCGATAATAGGGGACGCTACGCAGCTGGCGGCCTCAGCGGCCTCACTCGCCGTGGCCGTCGAGAATGCTGTCGAAGTCGATCTTCTGGGCTTCGATTACAGCTTGGGTCCGCGACGCCACGTTGAGCTTGCGCAGGATTTCCGAAACATGGGCTTTGACCGTCGTCTCCTCGATCTGCAGCTCGTGCGCAATCTGCTTGTTCAGCAATCCCTGGCGCAGCATCCGCAGAACGTTCAACTGTTTCGGCGTTAGCGTCCGCAGCCGCTGCCCCAGTTCGCTGCTGCGGCCTTCGGCGGAATTGGATGGCGGCGCACGATAACCTTTCGGCA
>JANMOL010000395.1:0-5229 GCA_031369245.1 Hyphomicrobium sp.
TCGAGCGGCGACTTCTGCTGCCCTAAATCGATCAAGCGCTTTGAGAACTTCTTGGAGAACACAATCGGCGCGTCGGAGGTCGAATCCGATCCGAGCGCGATGGCGCTTTCGATCTCGCCGGTGGCGATTTTGGCAGCCGACCCCATGGCCGCTTGCAGGCTGGTGCCGCAGGCCTGGATCAGCGTGATGCCCGGCGTCGAGGGCGCAAGCTTGGTCGACAGCACGGCTTCGCGGGCCAGATTGAAATCCTTGGAATGCGTGACCACCGCACCGCCGACGACTTCATCGATATGCTGGCCCTTGAGACTGAACTTGTCCACCAGCCCGTTGAGCGCTGCCGTCATCATGTCGAGATTGGATAAATCGGCATAAAGGGTATTTGAGCGGCAAAATGGAATGCGTGTCCCGCCGAGGATCGCGACGCGCCGCAGAGTTCCAGCCATGCGTGTTCTCCGTATTATTCAGCGGCCGCGCGCTGTGCTGGCGCCGGTGTTGGTGTCGATTGGGCAGCCTTGTAGTGCAGCGGCCCGCCTCGGAACGGCGCAAAGCCGGTGCCAAAGATCATGCCGGCGTCGACCAGATCGGCGCTTTCGACCACGCCTTCATCGAGCGCCTTTTGCGATTCACGGATCATCGGTTCCATCAACTCCCGGCCGAGCTTCTCGAGTTCAGATTTCGAGAACTGGGCTTCAGACTTGACCGGCTTGCCATCTTTCCAGACGTAGAAGCCTTCACCGGTCTTCTTGCCGAGCCGTCCCGAGGCTACCAGCCGGTCAAGGCGCGATCCCTCGCTCGATTGGCCAAGAATTTTGGCGACGTGCGCGCAGACATCGAGACCGACGTTGTCGGCCAATTCGATCGGCCCAACCGGCATCCCGAACGCCCGCACGGCCTCGTCGATCTTTTCCTTGTCTTCGCCCTTCTCCAAGAGCTCCATCGCCGCGAACATATACGGCGTCAGCACCTTGTTGACGAGGAAGCCCGGCACGTCCTTGGTGATCAGCGGAAATTTGTCGATCGCGGTCACGAAGGCCGCGCCTTTTTTCACTTCCTCGTCGCGCGTCTTGGCGCCGCGCACCACTTCGACCAGCGGCATCTGCGGCACGGGCGAGAAGAAATGCAGGCCGATCAGCCGGCCGGGATCCTTCATCGGCGCCGAGATGTCTTCAAGCTTCAACGATGAGGTGTTAGTTGCCAGGATTGCGCCCGGCTTGATCTTGGCCTCAAGATCCGCAAACAGCTTCTGCTTGATATCGAGCCGCTCGACGATGGCTTCGATGATGACATCGGCGCGCCCGATGCCCCGGCCCTCAGGGTCGGCGATCAGCCGTGTTTTGGCCGCGGCTTTGAGCGGCCGGGTTTTGAATTTGCGGCTGAACAGCTTGGCCTGCCCGCTGATGCCCTTATCGAGCTGATCGGCGTTGATATCCTGCAGCGTCACTTCCATGCCGGCAGCCACGCACACGCCAGCGATATCGGCACCCATCGTTCCAGCGCCGATCACATGCACGCGGCTTGGGCGCCACTTGAGGCCCTTTGGGGCCTGCGCCTTCAGCAGCTCCGTCAGGCGAAACACGCGGCGCAAGTTGCGGGAGGTATCTGAGACCATCAACGGCGCGAAGGCTGTGGTCTCGGCCGCCTTCATGGCCTCGAGATTGCCGCCATGCTGCTCGAACAGATCAATCAAGCGGAAGGGTGCTGGATAGTGATCCTCGCGGGCCTTTTTGGCAGTTTCAACGCGCATTTTCTTGGCGAGAAAGCCGCGCGCTGGCCATTTGGTCAAAATCATTTTGGCAGCCCCGGCGGACTGTGAGCGGCGGTTCTGCAGAACCGCTTTACGCGCCGCCCAATGCAATTCGCCAGGACTGGCAACCAGCTGATCGAGCAGGCCTTGCGCTTTTGCAGCACTGGCGCGGATCATGCTGCCGGACAGCATCGCCTGCATGGCGGCCATCGGACCGGCCTGCTTGATGGAGCGCGCGGTGCCGTTAAATCCTGGGAAAATGCCGAGCTTCACTTCCGGGAAACCGATCCGGGTCGAGTCATCCCGCGTCGCGATGCGATAGTGACACGCGAGGATTAATTCCAAGCCGCCGCCAACGCACACGCCGTGGATGGCAGCCACCACCGGTACCGGCATCCGCTCGATGCGATCGAGCATGGCGTTGACCGGGCGCAGGTTGTCGATGACCTGCTGCTCGGTCGTGAAGGTCTCGAATTCGCGGATATCGGCGCCGACGATGTAGCCCTTGTCCTTGCCCGACATGAGCACCAGGCCGCACACACGTTTGTCGCGCGCGGCGGCTTCGACCGTCTCAACGATGACCTGCAATTCTTCAATCGGACGACGCCCGAGCGAATTGGCGCTTTCGCCTTCGCGGTCAAAAATCGCCCACGCTATGCCTTCGCCATCGACCGAATAGCGCCAGTCTTTCAGTTGCGTCACATCCTGCGTCATCACCTAACCCCGAACATCAAATGAGGATCTATTCCGCCGCGATCGCATCGGCGTTGCGGGCGTTGTGGCCGAGATTGGCGTAGTTGGGTTGCAATTCCGCAGGATCAAAATGGTCAACCGCGATGACGCGCGCCACCAGGCGTTCGAGTTCACGCAGCTGCTCGGCCTCGGCTGCTGTCAAAACGCCTTTGGTAACAGCGTCACCAAACCAGTCGATGCCGTGATAGCGCCGAACGACGCCGTCACGAATGGCTTTTTCGAGTTTTTTCTCGACCGGCTCGGCAGCGATCACCTTGTCCAGCGTCACTTCCAGCAGGCCGGTCGCATCGTTGACGTCCTTGGATATGAAGATATGCCGCGTCAGGCGATCGCGAACCGCGCCGGGCTCGAGCACATGCTTGGCGACCGCCCGGCCTAGCGCGTCGGGTGCCGGCTTGAAGTGGCGGCCGAGCGGGAAGACGATCGCCTTCATGATCGGACGAACCCAGGTCACGGGGAAATTGTCGATCGTGCCGGCCATCGCTTCTTGGAAGCGATAGAGGCCGTTCTGAGCGGCCAGCTCGACAATCATATGATCGCCCTGCTGGCGGCCATCATCGTCGTAACGCTTCAGCACGGCTGACAGCATGTAGAGTTCGGACAGTGCATCGGCCATGCGGCCGGTGATTTTCTGTTTGGTCTTGAGCCCGCCGCCGAGCAGCGCGACCGTCAGGTCGGCAATAAACGCGAACGAGCGGCTGGCGCGCGCGAGCTGGCGGTACCAGACCGACATGCGTTGTGCGTTATCGGGCGCGGACGCCAGAGCGCCGCCCGTCAGATTGTGGAAAAACGCGCCGGTTGCATTTGAAATCGAAAACGCAATGTGGCCGCCGAACGCCTCTTCAAAAGCGTCAAGCCCGCGCCGCCGGTCGCTATCTTGGGCCGACTGGACTTCCTTGTAGAGATACGGATGCGAGCGCAGCGCGCCTTGTGCAAACGTGATGAGCGTGCGCGTGAGGATGTTGGCGCCTTCAACCGTTATGCCGACCGGCACCATCTGATAGGCTGATTGCAGATAATTCGCCGGGCCATCGCAGATCGCGCGTCCGCCGTGAATGTCCATGGCGTCATTGACGGCACGGCGCATTTTTTCGGTCGTCTGGTATTTCATCAAGGCCGAGATGACCGACGGCTTTTCTCCGCGCGAGACCATCGAGGCCGTCATGGCGCGGGCGGCTTCGTTGACGTAGGCGGTCTCGATAATGCGCACGAGCGGCTCTTCGATGCCTTCCATGCGCGACACCGGCAACCCGAACTGCTTGCGGATGCGTGCATAAGCCGAGGTGACCCGCAGCATCATTTTGGCGCCAGCGGTCGCCGACGATGGCAGCGAGATGGCGCGGCCCGCCGACAGGCATTCCATCAGCATGCGCCAGCCCTGGCCTGCCATCTTATCGCCGCCGATGATCCATTCCATCGGGATGAAAACATCCTTGCCCCAGTTCGGGCCATTGGGGAACGCTGCCCCCGACGGCAAATGCCGCCGCCCGATGTTGACGCCGGGATGGCTTGCCGGGATCAGCGCCAGCGTAATGCCGACATCCTCGCCCTTGCCAAGAATATTGTCGGGATCAAACAGCCGGAACGCCAATCCGACCAGCGTCGCTAAGGGTCCAAGCGAGATGTAGCGCTTATCCCATGACAGCGTCACGCCGAGCGTGTCTTTGCCATCGTGGCGGCCGCGCCGGACATAGCCGATATCGCGCATGGTGGCTGCGTCCGAGCCCGAGGTCGGCCCGGTCAGGGAAAAGCACGGCACTTCGTCGCCGCGCGCCAGACGCGGCAGGAAATGATGCTTCTGTTCGTCGGTTCCGTATTTTTCGATCAACTCGCCGGGGCCGAGCGAATTCGGCACCATCACGATGGTGACGACATCGGGCGAGCGCGATGCGATCTTGCCGAGGATCAGCGACTGCGCCTGGGCAGAAAATCCGAGGCCGCCGTGGTCCTTGGAAATCAACATCCCGAGGAAGCCGTGCTTTTTGACGTAATCCCAAATTGGTTCTGGAATTTCGCGATGGGCGTGGCGGACATCCCAGTCATTGATCATGCGGCACAGGTCTTCGGCCGGGCCGTCGAGAAATGCCTGTTCTTCAGCCGACAATTGAATCGGTGGAATGGCCTGCAGCTTGGCCCAGTCCGGCGTGCCCGAGAACAGCTCGGCGTCAAATCCGACCGTTCCGGCATCAAGCGCCTGCGCTTCGGTATCAGATACCTTCGGCAAAATGGTCTGCACTATGCCGTAGACCGGCTCGACCACGAGCTTGCGCCGCAGCGGCTGAAAAGACAAAGCCGCAAGAATGGCAAATGGCGTCCAGGCGAGCAGCATGCCGAGCCATGTCGAAGCCTCTGGCGGACCGCCCGACAGCAGCCCCGAGCGGCCGGTGATGGTCAGCAACCCAACGGCTGCCGCCCACATCCACAACGGCGCTCGTTGCATCCCGAGCACGATGACCGTTGCAGCGATCAGCAGCAAAAATACCAGCGTCGCCATGCCGAGCCTCCTCAAAAACAGGTTGCGGCACGTTTGCACCGAACCTGCTGACAGCCCCGGAGTATCCTTAGTTGACGTATACGTCAACTTAACGTGGCGACCACGGCGCCCATCGCATGGCCCGCGCGCCGCGTTCCCGGGGGAGAACACCGGCACTTAACCACGATTATTGGCCGCGCCGTAAGCCCGGAAATGAACGGCGCCCGCTGCCATGGGCTCGCGCTACGGCGTCTTTGGA
>JANMOL010000419.1:0-1911 GCA_031369245.1 Hyphomicrobium sp.
GAGAGGCGCATTTTCGGTGCCATTTTTGGCAGTGCGCGCGGCGCGAATTTCGCGACGTGCTCGGCGATGTGCGCGATGTGATCGGGTGTCGAGCCGCAGCAGCCGCCGAGGATGTTGACGAGGCCGTCGGCCGCCCACGGCTCGACCTTGCAGGCCATCTCGTGACCTGTCTCATCATATTCGCCCATGGCGTTCGGCAGGCCTGCGTTGGGATAGGCTGAGATGCGGACGTCCGCCACATGCGCCAGTTCGGCGATGTAGGGCCGCATCAGCTCAGCCCCGAGCGCGCAGTTGAGCCCAATCGAGAACGGCCGCAGGTGGCGCATCGAATACCAGAAGGCCTCGGCCGTCTGGCCAGAGAGCGTGCGGCCCGAACGGTCGGTGATGGTGCCTGAAATCATGATCGGCAATTCGAGATCAAGCTCTTCGAACACTTCGAGCGTCGCGAAACCAGCGGCCTTGGCGTTGAGCGTATCGAAGATCGTTTCGATGATGATGATGTCCGAGCCGCCCGCGATCAGCCCGCGCACCTGCTCCTTGTAGGCCTCGCGCAATTCGTCGAAGTTGACGTTGCGGTAGCCCGGATCGTTGACATCGGGCGAGATCGACGCGGTGCGATTGGTTGGCCCGACGGCGCCGGCCACAAAGCGCGGCTTGTCGGGTGTCTTTTTGGTCCAGGCGTCGGCCGCCGTGCGCGCGAGCTTGGCGCTTTGAACGTTCATTTCATAGGCCAGCGACTGCATGCCGTAGTCGGCTTGGCTGATCAGCTGCGCGCCAAAGGTATTGGTCTCGGCGATGTCGGCACCGGCGGCAAAATACTGATCGTGGATGTCGTGGATGATCTGCGGCTGCGACAGCGACAGCAGCTCGTTGTTGCCTTTGACATCCTGCCCCCAGCCGGCAAAGCGCACGCCGCGATAGGTTTCTTCCGTCGGCTTGTGGCGCTGGATCATGGTGCCCATCGCGCCGTCGATGATCAGGATGCGGTCGCTGGCGGCTTGTTCGAGCGTTGCCCAGCTTGGTTTTCTTTTCATGCGTACGCCTCAGACCTTTGTCGTTTTGCAGCAGCCAGGATCGGCGCCGTGAACTTTTTGAAATCTCATCGCGACCAACGCTCAGGAGGGGTCGAGCCTGCCCCCTCGGGAGCACCCGTCGTCCCCCGTACGCGTGGTCCCGCTGGTTCCCCCTCCACCCCCATCGTATGGCACCCCGATCGTATGGCACCCCGATCATGCAGCGCGCCCGCTCATGCGGCATCAGCCTTGGCGGCCCGCAGCGGCCGAAGCCCGAGCAGATGACAAATCGCGTAGACGAGGTCGGCGCGGTTCAGCGTGTAGAAGTGGAACTGCCGGATGCCGTGATCGACGAGGTCTAGCACCTGTTCGGCCGCTACGGCTGCCGCCACCAGCGTAGTGGTCGCTGCATCCTCGTCGAGCCCTTCGAAGCGGCGCGCCATCCAGTCCGGCATCGAGGCGCCGGTACGGGCGGCAAATCCCGAGAGCTGCTTGAAGTTGTGGATCGGCACGATGCCGGGCAGGATCGGCACCGTGATGCCCTTCGCGCGAGCACGCTCGAGGAAGCGCAAATACATGGCGTTGTCGAAGAAAAACTGCGTGATCGCCCGGTGGGCGCCGGCGTCGATCTTGGCCTTGAGATTGTCGATGTCGGCATCTACCGAGCCGCTCTCGGGATGCGTCTCGGGGTAGGCTGCCACCGAGACGTCGAACTTGGCGATGCGCTTCAAGCCAGCCACGAGATCGGCCGCGTTCGCATATCCGTCGGGGTGGGGCTCGTACTTGGTGCCGGGGCCAGCCGGTGGATCTCCGCGCAACGCAACGATGTGGCGTACACCCGCCTGCCAATAGGCGCGCGCCACTAAATCGACCTCCTCGCGCGTCGCGTTCACACACG
>JANMOL010000420.1:0-6746 GCA_031369245.1 Hyphomicrobium sp.
GTCTACTGGCGGCCGCCCGGCAACCGCCCGCCGACGCCACAGGAGGCGCTGGCCTGCCGGCCGTTTCTCGAGCGCCAGATGGAACTTGTCGGTCCTGATCTGATTGTCGCCGTCGGCGGCTCGGCGGCAAAAGAAGTGCTGGGCGTTTCGGACGCCATCATGCGGCTGCGCGGCAAATGGCGCGAGATCTCCGCCGGCGGCCGCACCATTCCGGCAATGGCCACTCTGCACCCGGCCTATCTGTTGCGGGCACCCGCCGCCAAGCAGTTGGCGTGGCTCGATTTGCTGAGCCTTAAGGCGCGGCTTGCAAATAGCGTTTAGACGGCATTTACCGCGTCTACAGAGCATTGCCCGCGAACACCCTTCTGGCCGGCAATAGATACAATTTGAACTATCGGCTTAAACAGCCGACAGGGCGAACAGCGTAATCTCGTTCCCGAGCCGGGCTAACCGGCACCATTGGAATTGAGGCGCGTTGCGCATGCAAAATGGCTTGGTCTATCTGCGCCCGTCGCGCTTGATCTATGTTCGCGCCACCGGAGCCTACGAGACATCAATCCCGAAAGCATGGGACGATATGTTCGCATGGATTTACCGCAATGGCTTCGATTCTGTGCTTGGCCGCGGTGTCGGCATGGCGCGCGATAACCCGTCAATCGTTCCTGCGGACCGTTGCCGCTACGATGCCTGCATTGAAGCAAAACCGCAGTACGAAGACCGCGCCCTGCGCGAACTCGGCATGCTGACGATGCCGGGCGGGCCCTATGTACGGCAGCGCAAATCTGGCGGCTATGACGCAATCCGCCTGCATGTCGCGCATATGCACGCCACGTTCCAAGCCCCCAATGGCTTGCGGCTCGATGACAACCGCCCGCTCGTGACGTTCTATCTCGACGATACACGGCGGATGGAAACCGAAGAGTTGCGGGCCGACGTTTGCATACCGGTGACGGCGCTCGCTGCGCGGGCGCGTGCGGGCAATTCCAAGGCAGCCTAGTTCTAAGCCTTCGGTTTATGCTCTGACTGGGGGGCTGACTGGGAGGCCTGACTGGGCCGCTGGACGGCCGAGGCTGGACGCGCAACAGTAGAGCGGTCTCGATCTGCTGCAGGATGTGCGATGGCCGGTATCGACGAAACACGATCCTTCGTGCCGGTGCGCATCGCGCTGCTGACCATGTCAGATACGCGCTCCGAAGCTGACGACAAATCTGGCAATTTGCTGGCTGAGCTTGTAACGGCCAGCGGCCATCAGGTTTCGGCGCGCTGCCTCGTACGCGATGACAAAGATGCAATCCGCGCAACGGTTGCAAGCTGGATCGCCGATCCGTTGATTGATTGCGTGATCACCACCGGCGGCACCGGCTTTACCGGGCGCGATGTCACGCCCGAGGCCATCACGCCGCTGTTTGAAAAAGACATCGATGGCTTCGCGATGCTGTTTCACATGCTGTCGTACCAGAAGGTTGGCACATCGACGATCCAGTCGCGGGCGTGTGCGGGCGTGGCGCGCGGGACCTACATATTTTGTCTGCCAGGATCGCCAGGGGCCTGCCGCGACGCTTGGGAGGGTATCCTCAAATTGCAACTCGATGCCCGCCACCGGCCGTGCAATCTGGTTGAAATCATGCCCCGTCTTGAAGAGCACCGGCGCTAAAAAAGCCTAGCGCGTGGCGGGTAGAATGCGCCGCCCGATGAGATGGCGCAGGCTGGCAAAATCTCGCGCTTCGTCGACATCGTCATGGACACAGAGGTGCGCGATGGGCGTGCCGCGCAGATTGGCCTCGGTATCGGCCAGCGCATGGCATGTTGACCAGCGGACATTTTTGAACGCTTCCGGACAGCGGGGCCGGCGCTGCAATCCTACCAGCCAATAGCCGCCGTCGGGTGCGGGGCCGAAGACAGCAGCGCTGGCACCCAGCGCCTTGAAGGCCTTGGCGATATCGGAGGGTGTCAGGCCTGGGATATCGGTGCCGATGATCGCGACGGGCCCCGGCAGTGCGTTGGCCATCACGGCTTGCAGGCGGTGGCCGAGATCGCCGTGGGACTGGCGCGATCGCCGCATGCCGCTTGGCATCGTGCGGCTGTGCAGGGCCCCATCCGGCGTGATAGCCAGCCACGTTTCCCATCGGGGATCGTTGCCAAGGCGTGCGCAGACCGACCCCATCATGGCGCGGTAGGCTGCCGTGGCGGCAACCGTGCCAATGCCGCGCGCGAGACGCGTCTTGACGCGGCCGGCAATCGGATCGCGCACCATAATGATCAAGCGCGGCGAAAACCGTCTCGGCTGGCGGCCTAATCTCAGCGGGGTTCTGTGCGATTGAAACAAAGGGTCCGCCATCAACGCTCTTCGGTTTGGTCTTGAGGCTGTGCATCGGGCGGGCACCGCCGCCTCACGGGATGGCGCGGGATTTGCCGTACATACGAACGATCGAACTCATAGGCAAACCGGCGCGATACATCGCCAGACAAAGCTGATTGCGCAGCGCCCGGGCACAGTATCCATCGTTCTTATAGCGTTGCGCCGATGTGATGGCTGCGGCATCGAGCAATGCCACACGGTTGCGGCCCAGGCGGCGCACGATATCGACATCTTCCATGATCGGAAGATTGCGGTAGCCGCCGATGTCATCGAACAGGCGGCGCGAAATCAAAAGGCCTTGATCGCCATAGGGCCTCCGCCAAACAGAACAGCGCGCGCGGACCAGGAGTTCGAGGGTGCGCGGTGCAACGCCGCGATCATCGAGCTGGAACCGGAATGCGCCCGCGGCAGCTGGCCGCTCGCCAAGGTCAATGCGGCGCATGAAGGCGATGGCCTCGCGTTCCCAGCCCGCTTCGAGCGCTGTGTCGGCGTGCACAAATAGCAGCCAAGGAAAGCGCGCCTTTGCGGCGCCCTGCGCGAGCTGCCCGCCACGTCCGGGAGCAGCCTCGACAATCGTCGCTCCGGACTGATCTGCGATCTGCCGGGTCCGGTCCTTCGATCCGCCGTCGACCACAATCACTTCGCGGATGATGCCATCGACGGCCGCTGGAACGAGCGCTGCCAGCGTGGCCGCCAGTTCGGCTTCGGCATTAAGGGCGGGGATGATCACGGAAATCATGCGAATTTCTTGGCATGGCGCGCCGGTCAGCGGCAAGACACACAATCGCACACCGGGCAAAGCAGCAGGCACCCGCTGGGGCAGCATTCCTTTCGGTTTGTTCTTTATTTGTTCTGGCCGGCGTGTTAAGCGTCCAGGAGGAAAAAGCAGTGGACATGCGATGCCGGATGCGCGCCCTCGATCGTCGCCAGAAACGTGCCACGTGATTGTCGACGCGGAGCGGCGGCGCGGGCGCGGCGCGCGCTCAAACAGCAGCGGCCGGTTCGAAGCGGCGATCACTGAGGCCATCGACGATGGCTGGGACAGCCTCGGCAGTCTCGACGCCTTCAAAACCAGCGTGACGGAAGAAGCTGCCCGCAGCATCATTTCCCGCAATGACAGCCCCGATATTTCGTTCAACCAATCGATCAACCCCTATCGCGGCTGCGAGCACGGCTGTGTCTATTGCTATGCGCGGCCGTCACACTGCTATCTCGGCCACTCCGCCGGTCTCGATTTCGAAACTAAGCTCTATGCGAAATCCAACGCCGCCCCGTTGCTCGCGCACGAACTGTCGCGCGCCAGCTACCGGCCGGAGACGATCGCGCTTGGCGCAAACACGGATCCCTATCAGCCGATTGAACGCGAGCGGCGCATCACGCGGGCGATTTTGGAGGTGCTGGCGCGCACCCGCCATCCAGTTGGCATTGTCACAAAATCAACGCTCGTGACGCGCGACATCGACATTCTCGCGCCGATGGCGGCCCAGGGCCTCGCCAAAGTCGCGATCTCCGTGACAACGCTCGACCGGCAAGTGGCGCGCGCCATGGAACCGCGGGCTGCCACGCCGTCACGGCGGCTGGACGCCGTCCGGCAGTTGAGCGAAGCCGGCATTCCCGTCACCGTCATGGTCGCGCCGGTCGTGCCCGGGCTGACCGATCACGAGATTGAGGCGATCCTGCAGGCCGCACGTGACGCGGGTGCGCGCGACGCCGGCTATGTGCTGTTGCGCATGCCGCTCGAAATCAAAGACGTGTTCCGCGAGTGGCTGGCTGAAGAATTCCCCGATCGCGCGTCGCGTGTGATCAACTTGCTTCAGTCCATGCACGGCGGGCAAGATTACGTGGCGTCGTTCGGGCATCGCCAGCGCGGCAGCGGGCCCTATGCCGATCAGATCGCCCAGCGTTTCCGGCTCGCGCGGACGCGGCTTAGCCTGGACGTTGAGCGTTCTCAATTGCGGACTGACCTGTTTGTGAAGCCGAACGGCGGGGGACAACAGCTCGCGCTCTTTTGACAGCGGCGGCCTGGCGGTGATGATGCAACCGATGAGGATCTCCGATTCGAAATTCAAGCCGACCTTCGAACTGGAGGCCGCCGAGCTGCAGCTTGGCAATGGCCCGGTGGCGGGTGTCGATGAAGCCGGCCGCGGGCCGTGGGCTGGCCCTGTCGTTGCCGCAGCCGTTATTCTTGACCCCTCAAAGATCCCAGCTGATCTCGACGACAGCAAAGTGCTTGATGAGGATGCGCGAGCGTTTCTCTACAATCGCATCATGAAAGTCGCCGAGGTCGGTGTCGGCATCGCCGAAATTGAGCGCATCGACCGCGACAACATTCTTGGTGCAACGCTTTGGGCCATGAGTGAAGCGGTGGCCGCGCTGTCCTCGCGCCCAAAGCTGGTGCTGATCGACGGCAACAAAGCCCCGCGCATGGCGATTGAGACCCGCACCATCATCAAGGGCGACGCCAAGTGTGTATCGATTTCAGCTGCTTCGATCATTGCCAAGGTCACGCGCGACCGGATCATGATGGCCTTGGCGCGCGATTTTCCAGGCTACGGTTTTGAGCGGCACAAGGGCTATGGGACGCCCGAACATCAGGCGGCGATTTCGCGGCTCGGCGTGTGTGCGTTGCACCGGCGCTCGTTCAAGCCCGTTCAACTGGCGCTTGGGCTGCCGCTTTAACGCCATTGGCCAGAGTTGCCGATAGAATCCAAAAAAATATAGTTCGCTTGGAGGCGGCTCAGGCCGCGTTGCGAGCTACCCAACGGCGGCGCTGGTCCTGTATGACAGATCGTCCGCAGGCCGCACCGTTGCGCGCCATGGCGGATGCTTTCAGTCGCGTTGTTTGTTGTTCGTTGTTTGTTGTTCAGTGGGTGGCGTTAACATGGGTTCTCGTTCGAGTTCGGTTGTGCGGCCGGGTGCGCGCAAGCCGTCATGCGCGGCTGAGCAAGCATCAACGATCCAGATTGGATCGAGCGCCATCGTGGTCGGCGATTGTCTGACAGCCCTGCGAAACATCGCCAGCGCCAGCTTCGATCTGGTGTTTGCCGATCCGCCTTACAATTTACAGCTCGGCGGCGATCTGCTGCGACCCAACAACACCCGCGTCGATGGCGTCGACAACGACTGGGACAAGTTTCAAGACTTTGCGGCCTACGACGCGTTCTGCCGGGCTTGGCTCGCGGAGTGCCGCCGGGTGCTGAAGCCGAATGGCGCGCTGTGGGTTATCGGCTCGTATCACAACATTTTCCGGCTCGGCGTCGCGCTGCAGGATCTCGGCTTCTGGGTCCACAACGACGTCATCTGGCGCAAGGTCAACCCGATGCCGAATTTTCGCGGCAAGCGATTTACAAATGCCCACGAGACGTTGATTTGGGCCGGCCGGGACAAGAAATCGCGCGTGACGTTCAACTACGAGAGCCTGAAGGCTTCGAATGACGACATTCAAATGCGCTCTGATTGGCTGTTCCCAATTTGCTCAGGGCCCGAGCGCTTGAAAGACGATGGCGGGCGCAAAGCCCATCCAACACAAAAACCAGAGGCACTGCTGCAGCGCATCTTGATCGGCTGCACGAAGCCCGGCGATGTCGTGCTTGATCCGTTTTTTGGAACCGGCACAACGGGCGCTGTTGCCCACCGCCTCGGCCGCCGCTTCATCGGCATCGAACGCGACCCCGACTATGCGCGAGCGGCCGCCGAGCGGATTGCCAAAGTGCGGCCGCTGGCGCCTGACGCGCTCTACACGCTGCCATCAAAGCGGGCCGAGCCGCGGGTGCCGTTTGGCACGATCATCGAGCTTGGCATCCTGGAGCCCGGCCAGAAGTTATTCGATCTGCGGCGCAAATTCCGCGCCGAAGTCAAAGCCGATGGCACGCTCGTGCACGCAGGCAATCAAGCCTCCATCCATCGCCTCGGTGCGCTGGTGCAAGGCAAGGCCGCGTGCAACGGCTGGACCTATTGGCATTTCGAAGCCGATGGCAAGCTGAAGCCGATCGATGTGCTGCGCGAGCAAGCCAAACGCCAGCTTGGACTGACGAACCGGCCGTTCGTCGAAGCGGCCGAGTAAACAAACTCTGAATTTGGATTGGTGGCCGCCGCAGTCGAAGCGGGCCCATGCTGCGTGCAGCGCCATTGCACGCGTGCCAAAGAAAATCTTTCGTCCTTTTTTGTGCAGGTCCCGGTCCTTTAACGGACTGTTTAGGCCTGTCTCATAGTGTGACGGAACTGATCCTGTTGGGTTGGTGTGTCGAGGTTGGTTCTCAACGAGCGGTTTGTTTTAGCGTCCGGCTTTTGGAGCCTCTTCAAGTTTTAGTCTCTTGTAGAGTTGCAAAGGGTATTTCCAATGTTCAAGAAAGTCGCATTCCTAGCCGTCGCCGCTTCTGCTCTCGCC
>JANMOL010000448.1:0-7293 GCA_031369245.1 Hyphomicrobium sp.
CCGTCGCGGACGTGCTATCGATGCCCGCCGTCGCGGGCGTGCTATCGATGCCCGCCGTCGCGGGCGGGCTGCCAGCACCGCTGACCTCGGCGTGGGCGGCTTTGACGAGGCTTGATTTGCCCATGCCGCGCGCGCCCCACAGCAGCGCATTGTTGGCTGGCAGGCCGCGCGCGAAGCGTCGGGTGTTGTCGAGCAGGATCTGGCTCGTGCGGTCGATGCCTTTGAGCAGCGCCAGCGGGACCCGGTTGACATGCGCCACCGGCTGGAAGGCGCTTGCCCCGGCGTGCCAGGCAAAGGCCTCCGCGGCGCTGAAATCAGGCGGCGGCGGCGGGCCGGGGCTGAGCCGTTCGAGGGCGGCGGCGATGCGCTCGAGCGTGGCTTCAAGCGGCTGAGGCGTGCTCATCAATGGGGTCCATAGGGTGGCGTTTTGAACGATCTGGCACCGTGTTTAGTCGCGCTTGCTGCTGAAGCCAATGCGGTTTGCCTGAGGTGCGCTGGTCAATCAGCCGCAAGCCGCATGACGGCCAGGCCTCGTCTCCAGCCCAGTTAGGTTGCAAACCCGACGCCGGTCACTATAGTCCCGGCCAAATCGCCTTAGCCCGCCCTGTGCCATCCGGTTCAGGAGGATCACTGGCGTATTTTTCTTATTCCAACAGGACCTCGCACCCGATGTTTTCGACGCCCGCCCTCGCGCAGACCGCCAGCCCCGCCATGGATCCGTTCGGCGGATTGCTGATCCCGATGCTGCTGATGCTGCTGATCTTCTATTTCCTGCTGATCCGGCCGCAGTCGCAACGCGCCAAGCAGCATCGTGACCGCATGAACGCCGTGCGCCGCGGCGATACCGTCATCACCTCCGGCGGCATGGTTGGCCGCGTTCTCAAGGTCTCGGACACGAGCGATGAAATCGAAGTTGAGCTCGCCGACAATTTGAAAGTGCGCGTCATCAAAAGCACGTTGATGGATGTCCGCGCCAAAGGTGAACCCGTCAAGGACGCAACCTGAGAACAAGCGGCGTGCGCTCGTCTGATCGAGCTGCGCGACGCTTGCGGTTGCGACCCCCGCCCACGATCCATGAGACCTGATTGATATGCTGCATTTCGCCCGCTGGAAAATCATTGCGATCGTGTTGACGTGTGTCGTGGGGCTGCTCGCGGCGCTGCCGAACTTTTTCTCCAAAGCGACCGTCGACGTGTGGCCGTCGTTCTTCCCGGCCAAGCAACTGACGCTTGGGCTCGACTTGCAGGGCGGCGCGCATCTGTTGCTGGCGATGGATCAGGAAGAGATCAAAAAGGATTGGCTGACCAATCTGCGTGACAGTGCGCGAAAATCATTGCGCGACGCCAAGATCGGTTTTTCGGGTCTGGGCGTGCAGGGCGCGCAACTGCAGGTCAAGCTCGCCAAGTCTGAGGAGAAAGACGCAGCCCTCAAAGAGCTGCGCAAGCTGGCACAGCCCATTGGCAATGCAATTTTGGGGTCGAGCAGCAGCGACATCGACGTCTCGGAGGGCACCGAGCCCGGCACGATCAACATCAAGCCGACTGAGCAGGGGCTCAAGGCGCGCATTGCGAATGCGGCGGCCTCGTCGATCGAAACCGTCAACCGCCGTATCAACGGTCTGGGTACCGCGGAATCAACGGTCGTGCGGCAAGGCACCGACCGCATTCTCATTCAGTATCCAGGCCTGCAGGACACCTCCGCTCTGAAGCGGCTGATTGGTGAAACCGCAAAGCTGACGTTCCACGAGGTTCATCCCTCGCTCTCGGTCGAAGATGTCAAGCTGACCGCCGCGCCGTCAGGCTTCAAAGTTTATCCAGGCGATAAGATCGAGGGCGGCGAGTATGTGCTGCGGGAAACACCGGTCGTTCAAGGCGACGACTTGGTCGATGCCCAGCCCGGTTTCGATTCCCGCTCCAACGAGCCGGTCATCAATTTCCGCTTCAATCAGTCGGGCGCGCGCAAGTTCGGGTCGTTCACGAAGGACAACGTCGGCCGTCCGTTTGCGATCGTTCTTGATGATAAGGTCGTGTCAGCGCCGGTCATTCGTGATGCGATCCTCGGCGGCTCCGGCCAGATCTCGGGTAACTTCACCGTCGAGAGCACCAATACACTGGCCGTGCAGCTGCGCTCGGGCGCACTGCCAACCAAACTGACGATTGTCGAAGAGCGCACGGTCGGGCCGTCGCTCGGCGCGGATTCGATTGTGGCTGGGCGGCGGGCCGGCATCATCGGCGGTGTAGCCGTCGTGGTGCTTGCGATTCTGGCATACGGCACATTCGGTATCTTCGCCTGCGTCGGCCTTATCGTCCACTTGCTGTTGACGCTGGCCATCATGACGCTGATTGGGTCGACGCTGACGCTGCCCGGTATTGCCGGTCTCGTGCTCGGCGTGGCGATGGCGGTCGATGCCAACGTGCTGATCTACGAGCGTATCCGCGAGGAATTGCGCGCCGGCAAAACGCCAATTTCGGCGATCGACGCTGGCTTCCAGCGGGCATTCATCACCATTGCCGACTCGCAGCTGACAACACTGGCGTGCGCACTGATCATGTTCTGGCTCGGTTCCGGGCCGATCCGCGGCTTTGCCGTGACGTTAACAATCGGCATTTTGACCTCGATTTTCGCGTCCGTAACCGTGGTGCGCCTGTTGATTGCCTATTGGCTCAAAGCGCAGCCGAGAGGCCGCCCGATTGACGTCCCGGTTTAGGAGAGACCCTCGTGCTGATGAAATTCGTGCCGAACTTCAAGGGTTTCGATTTTTTCCCTCATGATCTGCGGCTGCCGTTCATGCGCTTCAAAGAAGCCGCCATCGGACTGTCGATCGTCGCGATGCTGGCGTCGCTCGCGCTGTTCATGACGCGCGGCTTGAATTACGGCGTCGACTTCAAGGGCGGGTCAATGATTGAGCTGCAGACCGTCAGCGGCACCGCCGATACCGCGGCGCTGCGCGACAAACTCAATGCGTTAGGTCTGGGCGGCGTGCAAATCCAAGAATTTGGCGGGCCATCCGACGTGCTGATCCGCATCCAGGAACAGCCGGGCGGCGATGGCGCGCAGCAGGTTGCTTTGAAAAAGGTCATCGACGCTGTTGGCACAGGCTATACGCAGCGCCGGGTCGAAGTCGTCGGGCCCGCGGTCTCGAGCGAATTGCGTGCGACGGGCATACTTGCTGTGTTTGCTGGTATTCTGGCGATCGTCGCGTACGTGTGGTTTCGCTTCGAGTGGCAGTTCGCCGCCGGAGCCGTGCTTGCATTGACCCATGACGTGCTTGTGACCGTCGGGATATTCTCACTCTTTCAATTTGAGTTTGATCTCTCGACAGTCGCGGCCCTGTTGACCATTCTCGGGTATTCGGTGAATGACACGGTTGTGGTGTCGGATCGCATCCGGGAGAATTTGCGCAAATACAAGAAAATGGATTTGACCGAGCTTCTCAATCTGTCGATCAACGAAACGTTATCGCGCACCATTTTGACAGGCGTCACGGCCATTGCGGTGCTTTTGGCGCTGTATATTTTCGGCGGTGAAGTCATTCGCAACTTCAACTTCACGATGTTGATCGGTGTGATCATCGGCACGTATTCGTCGATCTTTATCGCGGCACCGCTGCTGGGTTACCTCGGCGTCAAACGCGACTGGAGCGACCAATCCGTCAAGGGCGCGGCGACGGCCAAGGCTTAACGCGGGGAGCCTAACGCGGCGGTGGCCGATGCGGCGGAGGGCGGCACGTGAGCACGCAGGCGGTCGCGCGATATCCCTTCGAGACAGCCGTCACGGCTTATGGCAACGGCGGCTTCCGGTTTGGCGAGATGAGCCACAAGGGCTCGATCCTGTGTCTGCCGGGCGGTGTGTTTGCCTGGGATGTGGCAGGGGATGTGGCAGGGGATGCGGCGGCAGCTCATACGCTGACGGTTGAGGATTTCGCTTTTGCATTAGCCCAGCTCACAGCGCCAGGCGTGCTGTTGCTTGGAACGGGTGCGGGGCAGATTTTTCCCAGCGGCGATATCACCAGAGCGTTCGCGCAAGCCGGCATCGGCTTAGAGGCCATGTCGACGGGGGCCGCGGCCCGCACCTACAACGTTCTGCTGGCTGAAAAACGCTGCGTGGCGGCCGCGCTCATTGCTGTTGCCTAGCGCATAGGATGCAGCACCATCTGGCTCGGGGAGACAGCGTGTGAGCGGTCAATACGTCGAACCCGCCATCGCGCGTCTCGTTCGCGACAGCGCGCGCAGTCATGAACCCGACCGCTATCTGGCAGCCTTGCTTGCGCCGCGCGCTGTGCGTGACGATCTCATCGCGCTGGCAGCATTTGGTAGTGAGCTGGCGCGCATTCCTGATCTGGTACGCGATCCCATGGCCGGCGAAATCCGCATTCAGTGGTGGCGCGACGCCATCCACGCCGGCGTCAAAGGCGAGCGGACGGGGCAGCCCGTGGCGGATGCGTGGAGCACGGCCGTGGCGCGCCACCAGCTGCCGCTCGCTGCCATCGACGACTGTCTCGACGCCCACGCCCACAGGCTTTATGCGGCACCCCCCGCCGATGACAGTGCGCTGCGGCTTGAACTGTCGCTGATCGAAGGCACGCCGTTCGCGCTGGCAGCGCAAATTCTGGGCGTTGCCGACACGGCGGCGACGCGCCTCCTGATTGACCGTGCGGCGCAGGCCTATGGGCTCGCACGGCTTGGTCTGCGGCTGCCGCACGATCTGGCGCGCGGGCGAACGCCGGTGCCGGCCGCCTGGGTGACAAACGACGGCGGCAGCGAGGATTGGCGCGCCGTGCTCAGTCACGCGGCCCGCGATGCACGGTCGCAGTTGCAGGTCGTGAACGCCGAAATTTGCACGCAAAGTGCAGCCCTCAGGAGCGCTTTGCTGCCGCTCGCCCTTGTGGAGCCCTATTTGAAGGCTTTGCACGATCCAGCACGGGATGCAGGGCGCGACATCGCCGATGTTTTTCCGTTAACGCGGGTTTGGCGGATTGCGCGCGCGCATTGGAAGGGCAGGCTTTGAAGATGGACACGCTCCACCACCATCGAGCAGACCGCGCGCCGCTATGGACGGCCGTTGTGCTACTGATTGCGGCTGGGGTGTGCGCGCTGGCCAGCCCCGCCTCGGCAGCGCCCGTCATCAAATGGCGCGTTGAAAATCCGTTCCGGTTTTTCACCGATCCGGCCGACTCTGAAATTCACCGTGCAACCTATCGCGCGCTCGGACAGCTCGATCGTCTATCGCCAGTCCTTGCAGCCGAGCAAGCCCTGCAATCCCGGCACGACGACGGCTGGGCGGCAACCATGTACCGCAAGACCTGCTGGAGCTGGACCAGCAACCGCTACACCTGCCCGGCCTATGACGACTACATGAACCCCGCGAGCCATGTGGTGATCGCGGAAATGGCAGGCCTCGACGAAGCCGCCAATTTGAACTGCACGTGGCTGACCGCGCCGAACGGCGGACGCGCGTCCCGCGGCCAAGCCCTGACGCAGCCGTGCACCGAACCCGCCGTGTTTGAAATTCCCTATCCATCCGGCGCGGCCATCAGGGTCGAGATCGGTGGCCGCGATGTGGCCGCAACGGATGTCAAAGTCCGCGACCTGCTGATCGTTGCGATGGGCGACAGCTTTGGTTCGGGTGAGGGCAATCCGGATATTCCGGTGCGGTTCTCGCGCGATCGCGCCGCCAGTTACAATTCGCCAGATGCCAGCGAAGACTTGTCAGGCTATCCGGCGCGTATCGGCGATTGGAAACAGATCGGCGATAAGACGTTCATCGGCGAGAACGCGCGCTGGGTCGATCAAGCCTGCCATCGCTCACTCTATTCACACCAGATGCGCGCAGCCCTGCAACTGGCGGTCGAAGACCCGCACCGGTCAGTGACCTTTGCTGGCGTTGCCTGCTCGGGCGCCGAAGTCACGTTCGGCTTATTCCTGCGCTACAAAGGCAACGAGTGGGTGCCCAACCCGCCGGTGCTGTCGCAGATCTCGGCTGTGGCCGAAGCACAATGCGGCAAGCGCGAGACGCAGGCGCTCGATCTGCCCGAAGCCTACCACATGAACGGCAGCATCCCTGAGCTGATGGGCGGGCTGGTGTTGCGCAAGTGTCCGAAAGATCAGGCCCGTAAAATCGATCTCGTGCTGTTGTCGGTTGGCGGCAACGATATCGGGTTTTCGCGCCTCGTCGCCAACGCCATCCTGTCGAGTGAATCGATGTTGCGCCAGCTCGGAGGCTGGATTGGCGAAGTGCATGGGCAGACCCAGGCCTCAGCCCAGCTGGCGCGGCTCGATGCACGCTATAAGTCGCTCAACCGCGCCATTCACAGCTTGCTCTATGTGCCTTGGGAAGAGAGCGACCGAGTTATCATGGCGAGCTATCCCGGCATGGCGCTGGCGGGCGATGGCAGCGAAACCTGCAAGGACGGGCGCGCGGGCCTCGAAGTCGTTTCCGATTTCCAGTTGAGCGAGCAGAAGCTGCGCGAAGGCACGTGGGTAGCCGATAAGCTGCATCGCCAGATGCGCGAAAGTGCTGAGACCTACGGCTGGTCATTTGTCGAGACCCATCGGCGGTCTTTCATCAATCGCGGCATTTGTTCGGGTTCGACGCAAGACGGCGCGCGGATTGCCGAGGAGATGCGCTTGCCGCGCAAAATCGAGGGCGCATGGAAGCCGTACAACCCGGCTGATTTCCAAGCCTATGCCATGCGCCAGCGCTGGTTCCGCACGCCCAACGATGCCTTTATGACCGGTAACTTCCATGTCGCGGCCTCGCTGTTGCAGAAAGTATTGAAATTCGATTCCCTTGCCCGCTTCCAGCTGCTGCTGGCGTCGACCTACTCAGGCGCGTTCCACCCGACGGCTGAGGGTCACGCCGCCATTGCCGATGCGGTTGCTGACAAAGCCCGCATCGTTTTGCAGAGGTATGGCCAGGGGCCAGATGCCGAACCGGTGGTTGAGGAGACGGCCGCGCCTGCGCTGCCAGTCGACGAGCCGGGCGCTGCGATCCCCAGCCTGACGCCGGAGGCAGCGCTTCCGTCTGCTCCCGCTGCAGCACCCGCCGCATCGCCGCCGGCGTCCGAAACACCCGCTGTTCCGCCGGCACAAGCCGACGTGCCAGCACCGCCAGAGCCAGCGATCCAGGCCGCCCCGGACGCGCCGGTGCCCGATCTGCGCTAACGTTTTATTCCGCCGCTGATCTGTGCTCGTGCTCGTGCCCGAGCCAGGCGGCGAGGTCAGCCAGCGCGCGCCGCGACATCGCCTGCTTCTTGGCACGGCCGCGTTCGGTGCCCTTGAGCTTTTTACCGTT
>JANMOL010000504.1:0-6547 GCA_031369245.1 Hyphomicrobium sp.
GTGGATGCCCGATTCCGTTGTTGGCTGTGGCGGCGCATCGTAAAGCCGCTTCGAGGGCGTAAGCGTCGTCACCGCCGCCCCGCCGCGCGTGATGTCGAATTGCGCCACGTCCTCGCGATAGTTGGGTCCGCGCTGCGGCGCCGCCCCTTTGAACGTCGCCGTGTAGCCGCCAAGCGTCACCTGCTCGCCAGGCTTCATCACCAGAATGCGTTCTTCCTGGTAGCCGGTTGTGCCGACGATCCCGAGGACCATCAGCCCGATGCCGAAATGCGCGCACAGCGTACCGTAGTTCGAGCGCGGCAGGTTGACGGCGCGGCGCACCACTTCGTCAACGGGGGCTGCCGCAAACTTGATGCGCGACAGCCATTCGGTCAGCGCTCCGCCCATCACGAACACGCCGAGCGCCAAGCCGAACGGCGCCAGCCACGGTCCGCGATTGAACAGCGCGAACGTGGCCACCGCCACCAGCAGGGCTGCAAACGCTGCAAACATCAAGCGCTGACCGGCCGCCGCAATATCGCCGCGCTTCCAGGCCAGCAGCGGACCAAACGGCATGGCCAGCAGCAGCGGCAGCATCAGCGGCACGAACGTCATATTGAAAAACGGCGGTCCAACGGAAATCTTGTCGCCGGTCAGGGCTTCAAGCACGAGCGGATAGAGCGTGCCGATCAGCACGGTCGCTGCACTCGTTACCAGCAGCAGGTTGTTCAACACCAGGCTGCCTTCACGGCTGATCGGCGTAAACAACCCGCCGATGCGCATCTCCCTGGCGCGCAGCGCAAACAGCGCCAGCCCGCCCCCGGTGAACAGCACCAGAATGGCTAAAATGAACACACCGCGTGCTGGATCGACGGCAAACGAATGCACAGACGTCAGCACGCCCGAGCGGACGATGAACGTGCCCATCAGCGACAGCGAGAAGGTCAGGATCGCGAGCAGGATCGTCCAGACTTTAAGCGCCTCGCGTTTTTCCATCACAAGGGCTGAGTGCAGCAGCGCGGTGCCGGCCAGCCACGGCATGAACGAGGCGTTCTCAACGGGATCCCAGAACCACCACCCGCCCCAGCCGAGTTCGTAGTAGGCCCACCACGAGCCCATCGCGATGCCGATCGTTAGAAACATCCAGGCGCCCAGCGTCCACGGCCGCACCCAGCGCGCCCACGCCGCATCAATACGGCCTTCGATTAGAGCGGCGATCGCAAACGAGAACGCAATCGAGAAGCCGACATAGCCGACGTAGAGAAACGGCGGATGAAACGCGAGTGCGGGATCTTGCAAAATCGGGTTCAAGCCGCGGCCGTCGGCAGGGGCCGGATCAAGGCGAGCAAACGGATCCGACGTGAACACAATGAACAGTAAAAACGCCAATGCGATTGCGGCCTGCACCGACAGCACGTTGGCTTTGAGCGTCGGCGGCAGATTGTTGCCAAACACTGCGACAGCGGCCCCAAACAGCGCCAGGATCAGCACCCACAACAGCATCGAGCCTTCGTGGTTGCCCCACACGCCCGAGATTTTGTACAGCATCGGCTTGGTTGAGTGCGAATTGGCAGCGACATTGGCAACTGAAAAATCCGATGTCACATAGGCGTACATCAGCGCCAGAAACGCGATTGTGAGCAATGCCAGCTGGCTGACGGCAGCTGGCTGGCCAGCATCCATCAGGCGCTGATCGCGAATATGCGCGCCCCACGCCGGCACGACGGTCTGCCACGTGGTGACCAGCAGCGCCAGAATGAGAGCAAAATGTCCGAATTCGGCAATCACGGTTTCAAGCCTTTTTTCTCAGCCTCGAGCGGCGGCTATTTCTTTTCGTCAGCTGGGTGCGCGCTGGCACCAAGTTTAACACCGCGCGCTTCGAGCGATTTCTTCACTTCCGGCGGCATGTAGTTCTCGTCATGCTTGGCTAATACGGTATCAGCGGCGAAGTGGCCCTGGCCGTCAAGCGTGCCCTCGGCCACCACGCCTTGGCCTTCGCGGAATAGGTCTGGCAATACGCCAGTGAACGTCACCGGGATCTCTTTCAGCGTATCGGTGACGCGGAACGACACCGTTGTGCCCTGGCCGCGTTCGACCGAGCCCTGCGCGACGAGCCCGCCCAGCCGGATGCGATCACCGGCGCGGACATTCTTTTCCAGGATGTCGCTCGGGGTATGGAAAAATACCACGCTGTCCTTGAGCGCGAACAGCACCAGGATCGCTGACAGCGTGAGGGTTGCCACTCCGCCGCCGATCAGTACGCCGCGCTTTTGCTTCCGTGTCATTATACGATCCGTGTCCCAGGCGGTGTCCAAGTCCGTGTCACGTGCGTTGCGCGTTCGTCCGTCATGAGTTGAGGCCGAGACGCTTGGCCAGCTCGTCGATCTGCTTCAGGGCGCTGTCATCGCCGGCCAGTTGCGTCTTGGCGTCAGCGTAAGCCTTCAGTGCGTCTTCCTTGCGGCCCATCAACTGATAGGCCCGAATGAGCTTCGTCCAACCGACCACATCCTTGCCGTCGGTTTTGAGCCGTGCCGCCAGCCCATCGACCATCTTGGTGATGACCGCGGCGCGATCCTGCGGGTTCATCGCGGCAATTTTTGCAGCGTCCGGACTTGCTAAAGCCTCCGGTGGAGCAATGGGCGCGGTCGATGCAGCGCCGTCAAGCTTGGCAAGCCGGTCCGCTAACCCCTGGCGCCAGCGCGCTCCTTCAGGCGCTTCGGCAATCAGTGCGCGATAGTCGACGGCAGCACCGGCCATGTCGCCGTTTTGCTCCTTCGCTAACGCCAACCAAATACGCGGCTCGGTGCGCTTTGGCTCAGTGACAAGCACGGTCTGCAGCGCCTTGCGGGCGTCATCGGGCACAATGCCGCCTTCAGCGCCAATGCGCGCTTCGGCAAACCCGAGCAGCCGCGCCGGGCTTTCACCCAGCAGCCGGATCGCCGTCGCATAGGCCGACGCCGCATCAGCTGGCCGTCCAAGTGTGGCATAGACCGGCGCAATCACGTCCCAGCCCTTGCCGTCGTCGGGATAATCGTGCAAGCGCGCTTCGACTTTGGCCAGGAGATCGGAGCTGTTGGATTTATCAAGCGGAGCTGCGATCCGCGCGCCGAGCGGCTGGCCCGGCAAGCCCGGCTGGCCAAACGCCAGATACAGCAACACACTGCCGAGCGGCAGCGCGAGCACGGCTGCTGCCAGCACCGGTTTGATCACCCGGGCGGCGTACGGTTCAGGATTGATATTGGCAATCTCGGAGGCGTCGGCGCGCCGGATCAGACGGCGGGCCACCTCGGTCCGTGCTGCCTCCGCTTCGATCTCCGACAGCGTGCCGCGCGCTACGTCTGCATCGATTTCAGTCAGCTGATCGCGATAAACGGCGAGATCGGGGCCGGCTGCGTCGGCTAATTCCGCGGCATCTCGCATCAATGGCCGCGTAACGGCTAACGTCACCGCCGCCACCAGCACCGCCACTGCGATCCAGAACACCATTCCGCGCACTTTCCTATAGCCGTGCAAACCGGAATAGAAGCACGCCAAGCCGCCCGCAAGTCACGGCGGGCGCCAACGGCTCAAGTGTCGCGGATATTTAACGCTGTCTCGACGCGCGGGGCGGCGATTGCCGCGCGGCTGCCATCGGCGTTACGCGACGTTTTGCCAGGTTCCGTCGGGGTTCCGGCAGGCCGTGCCGCGCATCTGCTGCGGGCGGCCGTCGATGTAAACCGTGTGCGTGAAGTCACGGCAATCGTTTGCGCCGCGCCTGTAGGGCTTGCTCGGCACAACGTCGCCGTAGCGGCCATTATCGGGATTTTTCCACTGGCGCGAGACGCCGGACTGGCCGCGCTCGAGCGCGTCGAATTCTGCGGCCTGCGCGAGTTGGCGGTCGCGCTCGTCCATGCCGCGTCCGAGTTCGCTGCCGACGATGCCGCCAACCACGGCGCCAGCAACCGTCGCCAGCACGTTGCCGCGGCCCTTGCCGATTTGATTACCGACCAAGCCGCCCGCCACGGCGCCGAGCACGGTGCCACTTTCCGACTTGGTGATGCCGCCGTCCTGCGTACTGCAGGCCGACACGCTGACGCCGATGCCAGCGATAATGGGCAGGACAAAGTATAAGCGCGCGCTGCGCAAGGCACCTTTGGTCACTTTGCAAACCTCGTCAGTTGAAAGTCCCCGTTGCTCAACGCGCCGCAAAGCGCGATCCAGCTCGACATGCCGTACGCCCGGAATAAGGACGCTGCAAGGCAGAAATCCACAGCGATTCGGGCTATTGTACGACTATTGCCCCGCTGTTGCTGCGCTGCAGCGCGCCTCGACCGATTGAGCGGCCGCCTCAGCCTCAGCCTCAGGCTCCGGCTCACGCTGCTGGCAAATCGATCCGCACCAGCAAGCCGCCACGGGGCGAAGCGTCCAGGCTCATGGCGCCCCGGTACGACGTCGCCAAGTCGCTGACGATCGACAATCCAAGGCCCGAGCCGGGCTTGGTTTCATCCAGCCGCAGGCCACGTTTGCCGATTTTCAGGCGCTGCTCGGCCGGCACGCCCGGGCCATCGTCCTCGACGACCACCGCCAGCCGCTTCTGTTTGGAGCGCGGATCGGGCGTCTCGACGGTGGCTGAAATGGTCACCCGCGAGCGGCCCCATTTGCAGGCATTATCGAGCAGATTACCGAGCATCTCTTCGAGATCCTGCTTCTCGCCCTGGAACTTCGCGCCCGGCGTCACGGTTGCAGCAATGGTGATGCCCTTGTCGCGGTTGATGCGCTCGAGCGCCCTTACCAGCGGCGTGATCGTGGCTTCAACCGGCGTCACCCGGCCAATGGCGCCGGCACTGGCCGCCATGCGGGCGCGATCAAGATAATGACTGACCTGATCGCGCATGATTTGCGTCTGCTCGACGACTTTGGCCGCGAGCGGGCTTTTATCTTCGCGCGCTTCATTGGTGATGACCGCCAGCGGCGTCTTGAGAGCGTGCGCCAGATTGCCGACCTGGGTTCGCGCCCGGTCGACGATATCCTGGTTCGATTGAATGAGCGCGTTGAGCTCGGCTTGCAGCGGCTCGATCTCAACTGGCAGCTGGCCTTCGAGGCGGGTCGCTTCTCCCGACCGGACGCCGGCGAGGTCTTGCTCGATCCGCCGCAGCGGCAGCAGCCCGAACCGCACTTGGAACAGCGTCACCGCGACCAGCCCAAGACCGGCCAGCGCCAGCGCGACCGTCAGCCGGTTGCGGAATTTTGCATTCGTCTCGGCGAGCCAATCAAGCGGGCCTGCGACAATGACTGAATACTTCGGCTTGGCCGGATCGTGCCCGGGCGCATCGATGACTTCAAGAATGCGAATGGTTTCGCCCTTGGGGCCCGGCACGTTCATCCAGCGGGTGCCGGTCAGGTCGGTTGGAAATTTCTTGTCGTAAGGGGAAGGCAGAACCTCGCTCGCCAGCGAATCCGAGACGAACTGGCGTCCGCTCGCGGGATCGATCGGGCGGATCTGCCAATACCAGCCCGAGTGGGTCACTTCAAACAGCGGCTCATAGAGATTTTGCGGCGCCACCGGCTCATTGCCGTTGGTATTCATGCTGTCGACCGCCAATGCCGTCAGCAGCTTTTTGAGCTGGGCGTCGAAGCTCAGCTGCACGTCATCGCGATAGAGCGAATAAATCAGATAGCCGGCCAGCGGCAAAACCAACAGCGTCCACGCCAGCGACGTTGCGAACAGGCGGAACGCCAGCGAGTTAAGTCTCATCGGGGCCGTGGCTCATGCGGTACCCGAGACCGCGCACGGTTTGAATGACGTCGATGGGAATTTTTTTGCGCAGGCGGCCGATGAACACTTCAATCGTGTTGGAGTCGCGGTCGAAGTCCTGATCATAGAGATGCTCGACCAGTTCGGTGCGCGAGACGACGCGGCCGTTATGATGCATCAGATACGCCAGCAGGCGGAACTCGTGCGAGGTCAGCTTGACCTGCTGGCCATCGCAAGTAACGCGCGCCGATTTGGTATCAAGCCGCAGCGGCCCGCATTCGATTTCGGCTTTGGCGTGGCCCGAGGCGCGCCGCACCTGCGCCCGCACGCGCGCCAGCAGCTCTTCCATATGAAAGGGCTTGGCGAGGTAATCGTCGGCGCCAGCATCCATGCCGGTCACCTTGTCGCTCCAACGATCACGAGCGGTCAAAATAATGACCGGCATTTTCTTTTCCGAGCGCCGCCATTGCTCCAGGATCGAGATGCCGTCCATTTTCGGCAAGCCGATGTCGAGGATCACCACGTCATAGGGCTCGGTGTCGCCGAGGAAATAGCCTTCTTCTCCATCGCTCGCGGTATCGACCGCGTAGCCAGCATCCAGCAGCGCCGTGACGAGCTGGCGGTTGAGGTCTTTGTCATCTTCGACGACGAGCGCGCGCACGGGGAAAGCCTTGTTTTATCCTTGTCCGGAACACCCTTATAGCGGGCCTTGTGGCCAAAATTCTAGCGCGCGCTTGCACGGCCGTGCGCCACGCCTAAGGTTTGCGGGCATCCACGACCACGGTTTTGAGCTGCCCTTTGGTATCGCGCAGCACCAGCTTATAGATGTAATCG
>JANMOL010000525.1:0-2638 GCA_031369245.1 Hyphomicrobium sp.
TTAAGCCGCGCCGGCTTCGCGATCCGATTCGCGCTTACGCTCCTGACGCTTGCGCTCATTGGGATCGAGCCAGCGTTTGCGCAGCCGGATACTCTCCGGCGTAATTTCGACCAGCTCCTCGTCGGTGATGTAGCTCATGGCTTTTTCAAGCGTCAGCCGCATCGGCGGGGTCAGCGTTAGCGCTTCGTCCTTGCCCGAGGCCCGGACGTTGGTCAGCTTTTTGCCGAGCACGACGTTGACCACGAGATCGTTGTCGCGGGTGTGCTCGCCGACGATCATGCCCTCATAAACGCGGGCCTGCGCCCCAACCATGAACGAGCCGCGGTCCTGCAAATTGAAAATCGAGTAGGCGGTGGCTTCGCCCGTACCATTGGAAATGAGAACGCCCGTGCGGCGGCCCTGAATTTCGCCTTTGAACGGCGCGTAAGCGTGGAACAGCCGGTTCATGACGGCCGTACCGCGGGTGTCCGATAGCAAGTCCGATTGATAGCCAAGCAAGCCGCGTGTCGGGACGTGGAAAACCATGCGCGTGCGGCCGCCACCCGAAGGGCGCATTTCCATCAAATCGCCGCGCCGCTCAGACAGCTTCTGGACCACAACGCCGGTGTGGGCATCATCGACGTCGATGATGGTTTCTTCGATCGGCTCCAACTTCTGGCCGGTTGTTTCGTCGATTTTGATGACGACTTTCGGCCGCGACACGGTCAGTTCAAATCCTTCGCGGCGCATATTTTCAATCAGGATGGCGAGCTGCAATTCGCCGCGCCCCGAGACCGAGAACGATTCCTTATCGTCGCTTTCAGCGATTTTGATGGCGATGTTGCGCTCGGCTTCGCGAAATAACCGGTCACGGATGACGCGGCTTTGAACCTTGCTGCCCTCCTGGCCGGCAAACGGTCCGTCGTTGATGCGGAACGTCATCGAAAGGGTTGGCGGATCGATTGGCTGAGCAACGATTGGCTGATCGACCACCGGATCGCACAGCGTGTCGGCAACGGTCGCGTCGCTCATGCCGGCAACGGCAACAATCTCGCCGGCGTGGGCTTCGTCGACGGGCACGCGATCGAGACCGCGGAAGGCCAACACTTTAGTGGCACGAAAGTTTTCAACCAGCGTTCCGTCGTGGCGAATGGCCTTCATCATCATGTTCGACTTGATCGTGCCTGATGAAATGCGGCCGGTCAGAATGCGGCCCAGGAACGGGTCGGCCTCGAGCGTGGTCGCCAGAATGCGCACTGGGCCGTCATCGATAGCCGGCGGCGGCACGTGCGACAGCACGAGGTCGAATAGCGGCGCCAAGTCCTTTTGCGGGCCTTCGGGAGCAGCTGCCATCCAGCCATTACGGCCCGATCCATAGAGCACTGGGAAGTCGAGCTGCTCGTCGGTTGCGTCAAGATTGGCGAAAAGGTCGAAGATCTCGTTCAGCACGTCGAGGTGGCGTTCATCGGGCCGGTCGATCTTGTTGATCGCCACGATCGGCCGCAAGCCGCGCTTCAGGGCTTTGGACACCACAAACTTGGTCTGCGGCAGCGGGCCTTCTGAGGCATCGACGAGCACCACGACGCCATCGACCATGTTCAAGATGCGCTCGACTTCGCCGCCAAAGTCGGCGTGGCCGGGTGTGTCGATGATGTTGATGCGGGTGTTTTTCCACACCACGCTCGTGCATTTAGCGAGGATCGTAATGCCACGCTCGCGTTCGAGGTCGTTGCTGTCCATCGCCCGCTCGGCGACTTTTTGGTTCTCGCGGAAGGCGCCAGACTGCTTCAAGATCTCGTCGACAAGCGTGGTCTTGCCATGGTCGACGTGCGCGATAATCGCGATGTTGCGAAGTTTCATGTGAAGCCTGAGGGTTAACGCGCTGGCGTGGTGCGGCGCAAAATCTGGGCTCGACGTAGCATGCTGGCCGCCCCCCGGCTAGGCGCTTCCGGGCCTCGCTTGGTGCGGCTTAGAGCCTATCGGTCCGGGTCGAATGCTTCAATTCAGCCCGGATCGGCTGACGCAAGCGTTTGCACGGTTCTTGCGACCTCAACCGGCATCCGTCCTTCGTTTCAGAGCGACACACATGTTTGAGCGCAACAAAGTCGACAATAGTCTGCAGCAAAGCTCGGTTGCTGCCGAAATTACGCTCGCCTCGGGCGACATTCGCAAAGGCAAGTTTTTCATCACCGCCTCGCGCTCGATTTACGATGTGCTGAATGGGGACACCCAGTTCCTCGACTTTGAAACCTATGACGGGGAGCGTGCGCTGGTTGCCAAGTCGACGGTTGCCGCTGTTCGCCTGGTGCCGGTGCCCGCGGCGGCGGCTCTGAAATCGCGCCAGCGCGATGCTGGCGGCTTTGACCCTCAGGCGATTTTAGGGGTCGCGCCGGACGCCGCCTGGGACGACGTGCGGCATGCTTATCTGCGGCTTTCGAAAAGCTATCATCCTGATTTGTTCGCTGGCGTCGTGCTGCCGCCCGAGGTCCGCGACTACCTGGCGGACATGTCGCAACGCATCAACGCGGCCTATCATGCGCTCGAACTGCCGCATCAAGCCATGAAGCGGTCTGTGACGGACAAAGCCAAGCCCGTGTTCTCGTCGCCTCAGCGTTTCTGATCGGGCGCGTTGTCTTTTTCTTGCGCGCGCTGCCCGTTC
>JANMOL010000581.1:0-3493 GCA_031369245.1 Hyphomicrobium sp.
TTCCTGCAGCGCTTCATCAAGGATACGCCGTGGTGCCATCTGGACGTTGCTGGCACGGCCATGGATGGCGCCAAGTCCGACGTCAATACAAGTTGGGGTTCGGGCTGGGGCGTGCGGCTGCTCGACCGGTTCGTCGCCGACCATCATGAGAAGAGCGAGAAGTAAGCCCGGCGGTATTGTTGGCGGTATTGGCGCGCTTGAGCTGAACCACTCGGTGCGCCAATCCCGAACTTCTTACAAAACATTTCTCATTGTATCGTTATGAAACATATGCCGTAGATCTCGTTATTTTCCATAATATATATTATGCGAAATAGGTAGCATCGAGGTTTGGCTCTGACTAAGCGACTTGCCCTGTCTGAAATTCAAATCCGCTGCGCGACCCCCGCTGATTACGATCGCCTGGCAGCCTTGTTTGCCAAATCGTACGGCACGCTGTTATGCGGCCACTATGACGCTGAGCGACTGGCGGGCATTCTCCCGATCATCTGCAAACCGCAAGCTGCGCTGCTCGCGTCAACGACATTCTACGTGGCGGAGGTGAACGACAGCATCTCGGCTTGCGGTGGCTGGACTGAGACTGTTCCCGGCTCCACACAGGTGTTGGCCGACACCGGGCACGTCCGCCACTTCGCGACAGATCCCGCCATGCTGCGTCGAGGCCTAGCATCTGAAATCCTTCATCGCTGCAAAACAACTGCGCGTATTGCAGGGTTCAAGCAGCTGCAGTGCTGGTCGACGCATCAAGCCGCCGGCTTCTACGAGAAGCACGGATTTCAGCGCATGCGCGATTTCGACGTTGCTTTCCCAGGCGGGGCTACGTTTGCGTCGGTCGAAATGAACTGCTCATTGGTCGATAGATAGCTCACTACTCCTCGTTGCCGTTCTCATCGATGATGACCGAGAACGTCCGCGTGGCGGGTTCGCCAGATCCCAGACGGCCGATGACCGTGAAGCTGTCTTCGCCCGCTTGCCCGGCCGTTGGCGTGTAATAGATGCCAGTGCCTTCAACCTGACTGCCGAGGCATTTGCCCGAAAGCGAATATTGAATGGTGGTCGCCTCACCCGTCTTGAACGCGATCTGGCCCTTCGCTGGAGCGGACTGCAGTTCCATGTCTGGGAAGCCCTTGAAGGCGCACTCGGGTGTGAACCCGGCCATGACAAACACGCGCGTTGACTGATCGCGCTTGACGCGCGTTGCACTTGCAGCCGCAGACGGATGCGACCAGAGCGTCAGCAGTGCGGCCGAAATGGCGAGCACGGCGAGTGCGATTTGACCATTGCTCCGGCGGCGGCGCAGATCGGCTGGTCCGCTGGTGGATGTGAGCGCGGGCATCAAAGCCTCTCCCCCGGTCCGAACGGCGTGTTCGAGTGAGACGCAACACCGCGCAATCATACGCTTTGAGTCTGGCTTGCGCGTAGCCCCTCATCTCGCGCCGCAATGTAACGCTAAACGCGCGTCTCGAGCCGCCGCACGGCCTCCGCGATCAGCACTGCATAGAGCGACAGCACAAAGCCCGACAGCATGTTGACTGAGACGAGCGCGCTGATGGCTTGGGCGACGCCTGGATCAAACACCCACGTCAGCATGCGCTCGGCGATATCGTCGAAGGTCTGCTTCAGCAGGAACAGAAACTCGCTGGCCTGTTCCATCGTCGGTTTCGCTGGCATGTCGAAGGTCGCGCGTTTGGCGAGTTCGGTGAACCCGGGCGCTGGGAGCAGCGACAGCCCGGCCGAGAACATCAGACCCAACGGCGCTGCGAGCCGGAAATAGCCCCAGCGCAAGGGCCGGGCCTGGAAGCGGTTGGTCAGCCAGCGCACCACGCCGCATCCAGCGAACAGGCATACGCCGAAAATAACTGCGACCCACGTCAGCCGCTCTTGATCGGTGCCGAGAAAGGTCAGCAACCCGACGACGCCGGCCAGCAGCGCCTTGATGAAGGCTTCGAGCGACCCGACGGCGGAGGCAAACAACGTCAGCCGCCCGGGCGCGCGATCGAAATAGAACGGCATCTCATTTTTGAGCCGCGCAATCTCGAGACTGATCCCGAGCCCCAGAGCGACGGCGGCGGTCATGCCAGCGAACAGCAGCGGGAAATTTAAGCCGATCCACGCAACGCCGGCGATCGCCGCCAGTTCTGCGAGCATGATCAGCCCGTTCAACAGTATCCGCATCACGCCCCGCTCGCCCCCCCGCCGGCTGTGTATCCTAGCGGCGGCGGACGGACGCGCAAGCACGGCCTATGAGGTCGCCTTTTCGAGCGTGCAGGTGGCATCACCAATGCGGGTTAGCTCGGCCTGGAACGGGAACGAGCGGCGCATCATCAGGAGTTCCGGCCCGGTGTCGCCGATAAAATTCAAGGTCGCCTTGGCGTCAGGCTTGGCGACCGCATCCGGCTGGCTCGACGAAGGAGAGCCGGATGCGGCATTGGAGTGGTGCCAGGCTTCGACCGTATAGGGGGCGGAGCCTTTGGCGAGTTCGAGCTTGCCAGCAAACACATTGGGCCGGGCCTTCTTGGCGTCGGGCGCCAGGTGCAAGCCGATGGCGCCGCAGGTTGCGTCAGCCGTCACCGCGATCCCGCACCAGCCCGACGGGCACGCAACGATATCGTAGGTCAGTTGGCACGCGCCGTTGGCACACTGGCCGGTATCGGCGACCCGCATGTTGTAGCTGCGATGGGGGCCTTGCCAGCGTCCGGCCAGCGAAACCGGCGCGAGGGCCGCTGTGGCGGCCGCAGGTTCCGCCGCCGCCGCAGAGCCGCCACGCACACCTGTCATCGTGATGGCGATGGCCAGAAGCGTCAACACCAGTCCTGCGCAAACCCTGCCGCCGAACGCGTTCAGGCCTAACGTCTGTGCACGGCCGGTTTGGCAATCGCTGTCAACACTCATCATCCTGGTCCTCATCTGTGCCGTTGGCATCGTCGCGATTGGCTCTGGAACCGGGCTTATCGCGCTGCCGTTTGAAATGTTCGTGCTCGCTGAAAAAATGCCGTTCGTGTTCCGCGCCCATATGCTGACGGCGGCGTTCGCCCTGCTGCTGGCACCGGTGGTGATCGCGATGCGTCACCGGCCAGCCACGCACCGGATGCTGGGCCGGGTGTTGGGCGCTTTCGTGGTGGCGGGAGGGCTGACGGCCTTGCCGGTTGCCCTATTTAGCGCCTCGTCGTTGCCCGCGCGCGCTGGCTTCTTTGTGCAAGGTCTGGTCTGGCTGGGGCTGCTGGCCGCTGGCATTCATGCCATTCGCCACGGCCGCCGTGCGGTGCACCAGCGCATGATGCTGGCGATGGTGGCTGTCACAACCGGCGCGGTTTGGTTCCGGCTCATGACGGGCACGGCGATCGCGCTGCAGCTGCCGTTCGAGCCGGTTTATGCGGCGGCGGCCTGGCTTGGATGGCTGCTCCCGCTCGGACTTGTGCTGTCTTCGCCGCGGCTTGTGCGCGCGTTCGGCTGACGCGTTCCCTCCCCTTCCCTGCCCGTGACGTCTTCGTCT
>JANMOL010000582.1:0-6695 GCA_031369245.1 Hyphomicrobium sp.
TAATTAGCTTCGGCCACACAACTCGCCCCCTCCCCCACTAGTTGCCAGCAAGGTTCGAGCAAGGTTCGTGGAACGCATCCAGGTCTCACTGGCGAAGGATCGCTTTGGGTCAGCCGCAGACGCCGCTCGCAGCGCGTCTCCCCAACCCCTCAACGCTGCGCCAGCAGACAGTGCGGCGCAGCTATTTCGACAGCCCGCCTTAACCCAGCCGCGACTGTACCACGGCGGCACCGATGAAGCTTGCAAACAGCGGATGCGGCTCGAACGGCCGTGATTTGAGCTCGGGGTGATACTGCACGCCGATGAACCAGGGATGGTCGGGGTATTCGACCGTTTCCGGCAACAGCCCGTCAGGTGACAAGCCCGCAAAATGCAGCCCCGCCTGCTCAAGCACAGTCCGGTAGCGGGTGTTGACCTCGTAGCGGTGGCGGTGGCGTTCCGAGATCGCCGTATCGCCGTAGACTTTGGCGATGCGGCTGCCTTCAGCGAGCGTGGCCGCGAACGCGCCCAAGCGCATCGTGCCGCCAAGATCGCCGCCCTGACGGCGCTGCTCGAGTTCGTTGCCGCGCATCCACTCGGTCATCATGCCAACGACGGGTTCGCTTGAGGGTCCAAATTCGGTCGAGCTGGCATCGTGAATGCCCGCCAGATTGCGGGCGGCCTCCAGGCACGCCATCTGCATTCCAAAGCAGATCCCGAAGTACGGCACGCCGCGTTCGCGGGCGAATTTGGCCGCCAGAATTTTGCCTTCCGAGCCGCGCTCGCCAAAGCCGCCCGGCACCAGAATGCCGTTGACGCCTTCGAGGTGCGGAGCGGCATCCTCGCGCTCGAAGACTTCGCTCTCGATCCATTCGAGTTTCACCTTGACGCGGTTGGCGATGCCGCCGTGCACCAGCGCCTCGGTCAACGATTTGTACGCGTCCTTGAGGCCGGTGTACTTGCCGACGATGGCGATCGTCACCTCGCCCTCGGGTGCTGCAATGTTGCGCGAAATGTTTTCCCAGCGCGTCAGATCGGGTTTGGGCGCACCCGTGATGCCGAACGCCGCCAGCACTTCGCGATCAAGGCCTTCGCGGTGATAGGCCAGCGGCACGTCATAGATCGAGGCGACGTCGAGCGCCTGAATAACGGCTTCCGGGCGGACGTTGCAGAACAGCGCGATTTTCTTGCGCTCGCCCACCGGGATATCACGATCCGAGCGGCACATCAGGATATCGGGCTGAATGCCGATCGAGCGCAGTTCCTTGACGGAATGCTGCGTCGGTTTGGTTTTCAATTCGCCCGCCGACGGAATGTACGGCATCAGCGTCAGATGAATGTAGATCGATGAGCCGCGCGGCAGATCGTTGCCGAGCTGGCGGATCGCTTCGAAAAATGGCAGGCCCTCGATATCGCCGACCGTGCCGCCGATTTCGGTCAGGATGAAGTCGACGTCCTCGTTGCCAGACAACACGAAGTTTTTAATCGCATCGGTGACGTGTGGAATGACCTGAACAGTGCCGCCGAGATAATCACCGCGCCGCTCCTTAGCCAGAATATCCTGGTAGATCCGGCCGGTCGTGATGTTGTCCGATTTTTTGGCTGGCACGCCGGTGAAGCGTTCGTAATGGCCAAGATCGAGGTCGGTCTCCGCGCCGTCATCGGTGACGAACACTTCGCCGTGCTGATACGGGCTCATGGTGCCCGGATCGACGTTGAGATACGGATCGAGTTTTTTGAGCCGGACCGAATACCCGCGCGCTTGAAGAAGCGCGCCCAGGGCTGCGGATGCGAGGCCTTTTCCAAGGGAGGAGACCACGCCGCCAGTGATGAAGATGTACCGCTGCATGGGCTTTGGCTTTCGCACGCCAGAGCATGAGTCTCAAAGCGGCAAAACAGCCACATCCACAGCGCGTTAGGCTGCTGCGTGCAAGCCCCAGGCAGCGCTGCCGCCGTTAGCGGTTGAGCGGGACTTCGACGGGCGCGCCGCCCGGCTGCTGCAGCTTGTCGAGAATACCACCGCGGCCTTCAGGTGCCTTCGGCGCATCGCCCGATGACGTTGCGGGTCCCGTTGCCGGTGCCGTTGCGGGTGCACTCGTGCCCGAAGCCGCGGGCGTGGCGTCAAACACCGACCCGGCGGGGGCATTGTGCTTGGCAACCAGGGTCAGCAGGATGCTGGTTGTAAAGAACGCTGCCGCGAGACCCGCGGTTGCGCGCGTCAGCAGGTTGGCCGTGCCGCGGCCGGTCAAAAACCCGCCCGAACCGCCGCCGCCCATCCCGAGTGCGCCACCCTCAGACTTTTGCAGCAGCACCACGCCGACCAGCGCGGCCGCAACCATAAGGTGAATGACAAGGAGGACAGTAGCCATGGCGCGTCGTTTCCAATGATGATGAGAGGAATTTCCGTGTTCCTACACGAGCAGGCGGCGCACGGCTAGCCCTTCATCGGGTGCAGTAACGTCTCACGGCACCAGGGCGGGGGTGCCTTTAGGCGGCACCAGAACGCTTTCGGCGCCAGCGGGAGCAGCATAGGCGTCGTCGGCCTTGGGGGGCCTTGGTTTGGCCGCCGCAGGCTTGGGCTTGGCGGCTGGTTTGACCGGCCGATCGGATCGAACGACCGGCTTCGTCTCACGCTTGACGCCGGACTTAACGCCGGATGCGCCGTCATCGGACGACCCATTGGCGCCCGGCGAGGCAGCGGCCGGATCGGCACTGGCCGGAAGCGGTGCAGTGGGATCCAGATCAGGGTTCAGTTCGAGCCGCCGTGCAGCTTCACTGGCACGCGCCCCATCAAGCGTCAGCTTGGCGTCGCGGCAGCCAAACTTAACCTGCTCATCGAGTTGAATATACTGCTCGATTTCACGCAACCGCTCGGCCGAAAGGTTGGCTTTGCCCCACGTCCCGCCTTTCTCGATGTCGCTGACAACGCCGAGTTGTTTGAACTTAATTTGCTCAAGCCGGAGCTGATTACAGGTCTCATCATCAAGCCGCGCGGGCGTCGCAGAGGCGGCCGCGGGCCAGCTCAGAGTGGCGAAAACAAACGCGAAAACTTCAATAAATCGACGCATCACAAAGTCTCATAAGCACGAATAATGGCAAGAAAATCGCTGGCCTTCAGGCTCGCGCCGCCAACCAGAGCCCCATTGACGTTGGCAACCGACAGCAGGGAAGCCGCATTCTCGGGCTTCACGGAGCCGCCGTAAAGACAACGCATGCGCGCCCCCTGCTCCCCAAACCGGGCCAGCAGGTCGCGCCGAATAGCAGCGTGTATTTCGGCGACATCGGCGGGCGTCGGCGTCAGTCCCGTCCCGATCGCCCAGACCGGTTCATAGGCAATGACCGTATTGGCGGACGTCGCGCCATCCGGCACCGCCGCCTGAACCTGCCGCGCGACAACGGCCAGCGCCAGACCAGCGGTTCTCTCGCCTTGGGTTTCGCCGATACAGATGATGGCCGTCAGACCGGCGCGATGGGCCGCCGCCGCTTTGGCGCGCACCTCCCGGTCGGTTTCGCCATGATCCGCTCGCCGCTCCGAATGGCCGACGAGGAGCGCCGACGCACCGGCCTCTTTCAGCATCTCCGCTGAAATATCGCCGGTATGCGCGCCTGTCGCCTTGGCGTGGCAATCCTGCCCGCAAAACTGCACGCGTCCGCCCCGGCAGGCGTCCGACATGAGCATCAAAAGCGTCGCAGGCGGCGCGATCATGATATCGGCATTGAGGTTGGCGAGCGGCCCCGCCATGGCATCGTGCACGGCCAGCGCCTCGCGCAATCCGGCCTTCAAGCCGTTCATTTTCCAATTGCCCGCTACCAGAGGCCGGATCGCCGCCGTCATGTCCGCTCTTGCCCCCGACTTAACCCTTCACGTCATCGCCAAAATGGCGAACTGCGCAGCGGCCCGCAACCAGCGAATGGCCGCCGCTATTGCACCAGCTTGCCGCCGCTTGCAATCCACGCTGCGCTGCGCTTCATATCACGCCGAACCGGCCCGTGACGCGGGCCATTTGCCTTTTCGACACCGGCACGTCCGCCCGCCCCCCATCGGGACGCCGGGCCGCTGCCCGTAACCAACAGGAACCTGCCCCTCATGCTCGAGGCCCTCAGAACTGGCGCCCAAACCTGGGTCGCCAAACTGCTCTTCGGTTTGCTGGTGTTCAGCTTCGCCATTTGGGGCATCGCCGACGTTTTCACCGGCCTTGGCCGCGGCTCGGTTGCGCATGTCGGTACCACCGAGATCAGCAGTGAAGAGTTTCAGCGCGCCTACCAAAACGAACTCGACCGGTTTTCGCGCGAAGCCAAGCAGCGCATAACGCCCGACCAGGGCCGGGCGATCGGTCTTGACCGCCGCGTTATGGCGCAGCTGGTTGGCGGGGCCGCGATCGAAAACCACGCCCGCCAGCTGGGCCTCGGCCTGTCGGACAAAACACTGGTCGAGGGCATTCAGGCGGATCCTGATTTCAAAGGACCGGACGGGCAATTTTCAAAGCCATTCTTCGATGGCGCGCTGCGCCAGATCGGCCTGTCCGAGCAAGGCTTCATGGCTCTTCGCCGCAAAGACGAGTTGCGCACGCAGATGATCGGCGCCTTGATCAAGGGCCTAACCGTTCCCAAGCCGATGCTGGAACTACAGCATGCCTACAACGAGGAAAAGCGCGTCATCGAATGGCTGACGATTGACGGCGACAAGGCCGTGACGGTGGCTGAGCCCGACGACGTCAAACTCAAAGAGCGCTATGAGGCCTCAAAGTCGAAATACATGACGCCCGAGTATCGCAAGCTCGAGGTCCTGTCGCTGACCGTCGACGACTTGAAGAAGCAGGTTGCCGTCACGGACGAAGAGATCGCGCAGTCGTACGCGGCCACCAAAGATTCCTATGACAAACCCGAACAGCGCCGCGTTCAGCAGATCGCTTTCAAAGACAAAGCCGCCGCCGAGGCCGCTAAAAAAGCCCTTGATGATGGCTCAAAATCGTTTGGCGATGTCGCCAAGGATGCTGGCGCCAAGGATACCGACGCCGATCTCGGCTTGATTGCCAAGAAATCGCTGATTGATCCCAAAATCGCCGACGTCGCATTCAGCCTCGACAAGGATAAATTTTCCGATGTCATCGAGGGCCGGTTCGCGACCGTGATTGTGCGCGTCACGCAAATCGAACCAGGCGCCATGAGTACGCTTGACGGCGTGAGGGCCGAGGTGCGCGACAAGCTCGCGGCCGTAAAAGCCAAAGCCGAGATCCAGAAAAAGCACGATGAAATCGATGATCAGCGCGCGGCCGGCAAAACCCTCAAGGATGTCGCCGACACACTGAAACTGACATTCAATGAGGTCGCTGCCGTCGACAGCAAGGGCATGGGGATTGACGGCAAACCGGCACTGGCGACGCCAGACCTGCCAAAAATCGCGTCGCGCGCCTTCGCACCTGATTCTGATGCCGACGATGTGGCGGTGGAGTTGGGCGGTGGCGGCTATGCCTGGGTCAACGTGCTCGGCACGGATGCGCCAAAGCAGCGGCCATTCGAAGAGGTCAAAGAGACCGTCAAGGGCGACTATATGGTGTCGGAAAGCCAGCGTCTGGTCAGTGAACTGGCGACCAAGCTCGTCGAGCGGTTGAATGCCGGCGAAGCCTTGAGCGCGCTGGAGACGGCCGCCAGCGGCAAAGCTGAGAAGACCGAGCCGGTGACCCGCTCGACCGTTCCACAGGGATTGACGGAAGCAGCCGTTGCACAGAGCTTTGTTCTCGCCAAAGGCCGGGCGTCGAGCTCGGAGACATCGGACCGCTCGTCGCGGACGATTTTCCGCGTCAGCGACATCACGCCCGCGCCAGCCGCCACCAAAGAACAGTTCGATAAACTTAGCGCCGCCATGGAGGGCGATCTCGCCAATCAGGTTTTGAGCGAATACACCGAGGGCTTGAAGCAGAGCCTCGGCGCGACCATCAATGACGCAGAACTGAAGCGCGCGCTCGGCACCACCGATCAGTAACCGGAGACCTGCCGACCGTGCCGCGCCACACCCCGTTAGTGCCTAGCCAAGCCGCAACCGGCAACGATCACGGCGCTGGCCGGATTGCTGGCGACGATCTGTTTCCGCCGTTCGAGGCTTTTGCAAAGGCCTATGAAGCAGGCGCTGCTCAAGTCGTGTGGACCCGCCTGGTTGCCGATCTCGAGACGCCGGTGTCCGCCTACCTCAAGGTCGCGGGCCGCCTGCCGATGAGTTTCCTGCTGGAGTCTGTTGAAGGCGGCGCTACCCGCGGGCGCTATTCGGTCATTGGGCTCGCCCCGGATCTGATCTGGCGCGCGCATGGCGAGCTGGCCGAGATCAACCGCGCCCCGCAAACCGATGCCACGGCCTTCGAAGCGGATCGCGCGCCAACGCTGCAGTCGCTGCGCCATCTGCTGGCCGATAGCGCAATCGCGCTGCCCGGCTGCTTGCCGCCTATGGCTGCTGGCATCTTCGGGTACATGGGCTACGACACCGTGCGCCTGATCGAGCAGCTGCCGGAAATGGTCCCCGATGTTCTCGGCGTGCCGGACGCGATCCTGATCCGCCCGACGCTGATGCTGATATTCGATAGCGTCAAAGACGAATTGACGGTTGTGACGCCGGTCCGGCCAACGGCTGGCATCAGCGCCAGCGCAGCGTTCAGCGCGGCCCGCGCGCGCCTTGGCGATGCGGTGACGCAGCTCGACGCGCCGCTGCCCCACACCGTTGCCAG
>JANMOL010000606.1:0-3011 GCA_031369245.1 Hyphomicrobium sp.
GGCTGCGCGAAGTGAATATCGACGGCGTTCTGCGCTTGTCGCGTGATTGCCTGCCGCTGCTGAAAAAATCGTCGAGCGCGTCGATCATCAACATTTCGTCGATCATGGCCCAACGCGGGCTGAGGCCGCTGGCAGCATACACCGCGACCAAAGGCGCTGTATCGGCGTTGACCAAGGGGCTGGCGATCGAATACGCCCGCTTCAACGTCAGGGTCAATGCGATCGCGCCGGGCTACATTGAAACCGCCATCACCGACCGCTTGTTGCGATTACCGCAAGCCCGCAAAATGTTAACCGACAAGACGCCGATGGGGCGCCTCGGCAACCCGCAGGATTTGACCGGCGCGGCGATGTTTTTTGCGTCCGGCGACAGCCTTTACTGTACCGGCTCTGAGCTGACCGTCGATGGCGGCATGTCGGCTGGGCTGTAAGCCGGGCTTTGGCGCCGAAATGCTGGCGTGGGCGCCGCTTATCACCTATAAGCCGCGGCCAGAAACAGGATAAACTGCCGGGACAGACGCCGCGCTCGACCGCGACCGGCGGCGTCCCGTGCGTTCAAGGAGTTGTGCGATGGCCGCCCCCATGACCTCAGATAAATGGTCGCCCGAAAGCTGGCGGCAAAAGCCAATCTTGCAAGTGCCGGATTATCCAAGTGCTGCGGCGCTCAGCGACGTCGAAGCCAAGCTCGCGACCTTCCCGCCGCTGGTGTTCGCTGGCGAAGCGCGTGACCTCAAGAAATCGCTGGCAGCGATCGCGGCCGGCAACGGCTTTTTGCTGCAAGGCGGCGATTGCGCCGAGAGCTTCCTCGAGCATCGCGCCGATAACATTCGCGATTTCTTCCGGGTGTTCCTGCAGATGGCCGTCGTGCTGACGTACGCTGGCGGACAGCCGGTAGTAAAGGTCGGCCGCATCGCCGGGCAGTTCGCCAAGCCGCGTTCCTCGTCGACTGAAAAGAAGGACGGCCAGGAGCTGCCGAGTTATCGCGGCGATATCATCAACGGTCCAGAGTTCACATCCCTAGCACGCATCCCCGATCCGAACCGTCAGATCGAAGCCTACCGTCAGTCGGCCGCAACACTCAACCTTATCCGCGCCTTCGCGACGGGCGGCTATGCCGACCTAGAGCGTGTGCATCAGTGGAATATGGGTTTCGTCGCGGATTCGCCGCAAGGCCATCGCTATCAGGAGCTTGCTGACCGGATCGCGGAGACGATGGGCTTCATGAGGGCGTGCGGGATCACGTCGGAGAATACCTACCAGTTGCGCGCCACGAATTTCTACACCTCGCACGAGGCCCTGCTGCTTGGCTATGAGCAGGCCCTGACGCGGCGCGATTCCACCAGCGGCGACTGGTATGCAACCAGCGGTCATATGATCTGGATCGGCGATCGCACGCGCCAGCCCGATCACGCCCACATTGAGTTCTGCCGCGGCATCAAGAACCCGATCGGCCTCAAGTGCGGCCCCTCGCTCGACGCGGACGGTCTGCTGCGCCTGATCGACGTGCTCAATCCCAAGGACGAGGGCGGACGCCTGACGCTGATCTGCCGCTTTGGTTATGACAAGGTCGAACAGCATTTGCCAAAGCTCATTCGTGCGGTCAAAAAAGCCGGCCGCAATGTGCTGTGGTCGTGCGATCCGATGCACGGCAACACGATCTCGGCGGCGACGGGCTACAAGACACGCCCATTCGACCGGATTTTAAAAGAGTCGCTGTCGTTCTTCGAGGTCCACCGCGCCGAAGGCACGCACGCCGGCGGCATCCACATCGAGATGACCGGGCAGAACGTCACGGAATGCACGGGCGGCGCGACGGCTATTTCGGATCAGGATTTGTCGGACCGCTATCACACGCATTGCGATCCGCGTCTCAACGCCGATCAGGCGCTGGAAATGGCGTTCCTTGTTGCCGAGCAGCTGAAAAAAGAACGCGCCGCCGACGCCAAGCCCGAGCCGAGAACGCTGATTGCGTGAGCTGCCAGCGCAATCAAGTGTTCGCCGCTTGAACACCTTGGCGATGCCTGTGAGGATGGGCATCACACCCGTTCGTTGAGGCGTCGAACAGATGAGGAAATTGCCGATCCGGGCTGCAATGGCGGTGATGGCATTGCTTTTGATGCCATGCGGAGCGCTGCCCCAGGCCGCAGCCACCGTCCACGAACCAGAAACCTGCTGGGACCCTGACGTCGAGTTTCCGGTACCGTGCGATGATGACGACGACTGAGGTCTTTTAGCCCGCTATCGATCTCGCGCTGGACCGCAGGCCCGCTGCCCCCTAAACACGCGGTATGGCAGAACAAAGCTCACTCAAAATCACCCTCGCGCAGTTGAACCCGGTTGTTGGCGATCTGGCCGGCAATGCCAAGAAGGCAGCTGAGGCGCACGCGCAGGCTAAAATCGCGGGCGCCGATCTCGTGGTCTTTCCAGAGCTGTTTCTCAACGGCTATCCGTCCGAAGATCTGGTTCTGAAGCCTGCGTTCCAAGACGCAACGCATGCAGCGCTCGAGCGGCTGGCTGCTGACTGCAACGATGGACCGGCCATCCTCATCGGCACGATCTGGCGCGAAGACGGCAAGGTCTACAACGCCGTCGCACTTTTGGACGGCGGTAAAATCGAAACTGTGCGCCTCAAAGTTGATTTGCCAAACTACGGTGTGTTCGACGAAAAGCGCGTGTTCTCGCAGGGCCCGATGCCGGGGCCGGTGAATGTCCGCGGCGTGCGCATCGGCGTGCCCATCTGCGAAGATATCTGGGGCGACGAGATCGTCGAAACGCTGGTCGAGACCGGTGCTGAAATGATCATCTCGCCCAACGGCTCGCCGTTCGATTGGCCCAAGCCCGACCGGCGCATGAACGTCGCCGTCGCGCGCGTGCTCGAAAGCTGATTGCCGCTGATCTATCTCAATCAGGTTGGCGGGCAGGACGAACTGGTGTTCGACGGCGCCTCGTTCATTCTCAATGCGGATCGCAGTTTGGCAGCGCAAATGCCGGCCTGGCAGGAAGCGCTGATG
>JANMOL010000612.1:0-3396 GCA_031369245.1 Hyphomicrobium sp.
CAACGGCCGACACCAAGGCCGACGCGGCAGCGCCGGCAACCGGTTCGACATCGAAGACTTCAGCATCGAGCGTGCAACGCGTCGGGTCAGCGCCTCTGCCGCCGGTCCCGGTGCGCGACGATGCTCTGACCACGGGCTCGACCGCTGCGTCTGAGCCGGATGTTGCCGATCCAAACTGGCAGCCGCAATAACGCTCAGCCTTGAACGCTCAGCCTTGCGCTTGCAATCGCTCGATCACGCGCGCGCGGCCGATCAGCGGCAGCAGAACTTTGAGTTCCGGACCAGACTCCTGCCCCGTCAACGCCAAGCGCAGGGGATGAAACAACGCCCGGCCCTTGGCGCCGGTCGCAGCTTTGACGGCGTTCGTCCACTGGCTCCACGTCTCGCTGTCCCAAGGCTCAGGTGGCAACGCGCTCGCGGCCATGGCGGCAAACGCCCTGTCCTCGATCACCGGCGTTATGTGACCCGCCACCACATCCCACCAGGGCCGCGCATCAGTGAGCACCGTGAGATTGCCGCGGACCGCATGCCAGAAGTCTGCTCCGCCCGTGATGCCCAGGGCTGTCAGCCGGTCAGACACGTCGGCATAGTCGAGCTTGAGCAGAAGTTTAGCGTTGAGGCCCCGCAGCTCCTCGACATCGAAGCGGCCGGGTGCCATCGAGATCTTGCTGAAACTCAACAGATCCGCCAACTCACCGCGTGTTCTATGCGGCTCGATCGCGTCCGAAGTGCCAACCAGCGCGGCGTGGCTCAGCACCGCCATCGGCTCAAGGCCATCATCGCGGAAGCTCTGCACCGACAGCGCACCCAACCGCTTCGACAACGCCTGACCGTCCGCGCCGATCAGCAGACTGTGATGCCCGAAGGCTGGAGGCGTGGCACCGAACGCACGGAAAATCGCCAGCTGCACGCCGGTATTGGTGACGTGGTCTTCGCCGCGAATGATGTGTGTTATTTTGAAGTCAATATCATCGACGACGCTGGTGAAGGTGTAGAGATACGTGCCATCGGCGCGGATCAGAACCGGATCCGACAGCGACCCAAGATCGACCGACTGGTCACCGCGAATGAGATCGGGCCAGGTGATGGCGACGTGCTGGGGTGTGAGCCCGCCCGCCTCAGAGGTATTTGGCAGGCGAAACCGCCAATGCGGCTTGCGGCCTGCGGCCTCATGGGCGGCAATCTCGTCGTTCGACAGTTTCAACGACGCGCGATCGTAAATCGGCGGGCGCTGCAGGGCGAGCTGGCGCTTGCGGCGGCGGTCGAGTTCGTCTTCCGATTCAAAGCACGGGTAGAGCACGCCGGCAGTCTTCAGTTGCCCGGCCGCTTCATCATACCGCGCTGTGCGATCCGACTGGCGCGCAGTGCTGTCCCAGGTCAATCCGAGCCAGGTCAGATCATCGCGTATGGCCTCTGCCAGCGCGTCCGATGAACGCTCGCGATCGGTATCGTCGAGCCGCAGCATGAACGATCCGCCATGCTTCTTTGCAAACAGCCAGTTCAGCGTCGCGGTGCGGATATTGCCGATATGGATCCGGCCTGTCGGGCTCGGCGCGAAACGAACGCTCGGTGTCATGTCTCACTCGGGTTGAGGGCTGGTTTGCGCGCACCCTAACCCGCACACTCTCAAACACAAGAGGGGCCGAAGCGGCCGCTCGCCGCCGGTCCGTCCTAGGCGCCGAGACGGCGCATGAAGGCTTCGACATCGGCGCGGTCAGCACTCGTGAACACGAGGCGTTCGCCCGACTGCAGGCTGATGCTGACCTCGTAGTGCGATTGCCGGTTGAGCCGGCCGAGCTCGGAAAATCCGGCCGCACCGAGAAAAGTCAGAAACACCGTGCCGAGCAAAAAGCGGCTGCTGAGACCGCCGTCGAAAACGCCAAACGCCAAGGCACACGCGACGGCAAAAAACAGCATCGCGCCCATGACAAGGCCGTCGGTATAGCGATCGCGGACTTCTTCGCCGCTGACGGCCGTGACATCTGAGATCGGAAACCGGTGGCGGCCAAAATGCATGACGTCGCCACCAGCCGCGCGCTCAACCTGCCACATCGGCGGGCGGGCGCGTTCGACTGTTGCAGACATGCGCATGGCGCGGCTCCTCAAGGTGCGGCCGCAACGCTGCCAGAAAGCCGTTTGCAAAGCGCTAACGCGGATGCAGTTCAGGCCCCATCGGTGCCGGACGCGGCTGGCCTGATGACGCGCTTTGCCGCCTTGGCCGTTCCGCCTGCAGCCGCTGTGGCGCTGGCCGCGGGCACGTCCTCGCGGAACTTATTGGTGATCGGATAGCGCCGGTCGCGGCCGAAGTTTTTGGCCGAAATCTTGACGCCGGGTGCCGCCTGCCGCCGTTTGTATTCGGCAAGATACAGCAGCCGCTCGATCTTCTTGACGGTCTCGGCAGCATGCCCGCGCGCGATCACCTCCGGCAGCGACATCTCGTGCTCGACCAGGCAGCGCAGAATATCATCCAGCGCGGGATAGGGTGGCAGGCTGTCCTGATCGGTCTGGTTGGCGCGCAACTCAGCCGTCGGCGCTTTGGTCAAAATGCGCTCAGGGATCACGAGGCCCTTTGGGCCCAGGCTACCTGCCGGCACATGCCCGTTGCGCCAATGCGAAAGCGCATAGACCTCCATCTTGTAGAGGTCTTTGATCGGGTTGAAGCCGCCATTCATATCGCCGTAGAGCGTGGCGTAGCCAACCGACATCTCGCTCTTGTTGCCGGTTGTCACGACCATGCCGCCGAACTTATTCGAGATCGCCATCAGGATCGTGCCGCGCAGGCGGCTCTGCAGGTTTTCCTCGGTGACGCCCGGCTCGGTGCCAGCAAACATATCCTTGAGGTTCCAGGTGATGCCCGCGACCGCTGGTTCAATCGAGACCTTGTCGTAGCGGATGCCGAGCGCCTTGGCACAGGCTTGGGCGTCGAGCAGGCTTTCGTCGGAGGTGTATTTCGAGGGCAGCATGACAGCGTGGACCCTACCGGGACCGAGTGCATCGACTGCCATGGCCGCGACGAGCGCACTATCGATCCCGCCCGACAGGCCGAGCACAACGCCCGGAAAGCCGTTCTTGTTGACATAGTCTTTGAGGCCAAGCACGCACGCCGCATAGGCCGCTGCGTTGCCGTCTGCCACCGGGCTGACCTCTGCTGGCGCGCACCGCCATCCGTCCGCCGTCCGCATCCAAACGGTGGTCATCAGCGCTTCCTGCCAGGCCGGCATTTGCGCCGCTAAACTGCGGTCCGCATTGAGAATAAACGACCCGCCGTCGAACACCAGTTCGTCCTGGCCGCCGACCTGATTGACGTAGACGAGCGGCAACCCGCTTTCGGTAACGCGGGCGACAGCGACGTTCATGCGCCTGTCGGGCTTCGGCCAGTCGAACGGCGAGCCGTTG